>CAJWWJ010000007.1 GCA_913048575.1 uncultured Halieaceae bacterium | reverse complement strand
GGGACTTCGACTACGTGTTGCTCGACTTTTTGGGCGACGTGGTATGCGGCGGATTTGGTTTGCCGATTGCTCGCGACATGTGCCAAAAAGTAATTGTCGTTGCGTCAAATGATCTGCAGTCACTCTATGTGGCGAACAACGTTTGTTCTGCCGTTGAATACTTCCGCAAGCTCGGCGGGAATGTCGGTGTTGCGGGTATGGTCACCAATAAAGATGATGGCTCTGGCCAGGCACAAGCTTTTTGCAAGGCGGTCGGAATACCCGAGCTCGCCTCTATCCCTGCAAACGATGACATCAGGCGCAAAAGCGCGTCTTACGAAATCATCGGCACACCGGATGGAGAATGGGGCTCACTCTTCAGTGGCTTGGCAACCAACGTGGCGGAAGCGCCGCCGCATAAACCAGAGCCGCTGACCCAAGATGGACTGTTAGAGCTTTTCGACGGCGAGACGGTCGGTCGTGACGTGGTGCTAGAACCCGCGAGCATAGAAGACCTGTGCAGCGCTGAGCATCTGAATAAGCCTTCACTGGAAGTCATTTATGACAGCATCTGAGGTCATTATTGCCGCTGATACTGATGCCACCGCGCAAGCGGATGGCTGTCATGCGGGCGAGGGGGTCATGCGTGACGCCGCGCAAAAGGCCGGTAAGAGCGCGCAGCTTGAGCAATATGATCAGGATTATCCCAAGGGGCCGCACGACCAACCGCAGAGCATGTGCCCCGCTTTTGGCTCACTGCGAGTGGGCTTAAGGATGCGTCGCACGGCGACGATCTTATCGGGCTCCGCTTGCTGTGTTTACGGACTCACCTTCACGTCACATTTCTATGGGGCGAAGCGCACCGTCGGTTATGTGCCGTTTGATTCTGAGTCGCTGGTGACGGGGAAGTTATTTGAGGACATCCGCGAAGCCGTTCATGATATTGCTGATCCCGATCAATACGACGCCGTTGTCGTGATCAACCTCTGTGTTCCGACCGCCTCTGGTGTGCCACTTGACCTATTGCCGTCAGAGATTAATGGCGTCCGGATCATTGGGATTGATGTGCCGGGCTTCGGTGTGCCGACCCATGCTGAAGCAAAAGATGTCTTGGCAGGTGCCATGTTGCGCTATGCGCGGAATGAGGTTCAGGCAGGTCCGGTTGCCAGGCCAGCCAGTGTTGAAAGCGATGCGCCGACCGTTGCGATGGTGGGCGAAATCTTCCCTGTCGATGCCATTACGATTGGTCGTATGCTGCAGCCGATGGGGCTCAAAGCGGGTCCCGTCATTCCCACGCGTGAATGGCGCGAGTTATATGCCGCGCTTGATTGCTCGGCTGTGGCGATGTTGCATCCTTTTTATGCTGCGACAGCGCGCGAATTTAAGGCAGCTGGCCGCCCGCTATTGGGTTCCGCACCGGTGGGTGTCGAAGGGACTCGCGATTGGTTGGGTCATCTCGGTAACGTCTTGAATCTGCCAAAGAAGAAAATTGATGCCGCCATTAACGCCCAGCTATCCGCTATTCGCGGGGTGCTTGAGGCCAACCCTATTGATGCTCGGATTACCTTGTCGGGGTATGAGGGGTCCGAACTCATTGTGGCTCGATTACTGATTGAGAGTGGTGCCAATGTGCGCTACGTCGGGACAGCTTGCGCCAAATCTGACTGGTCGGCTCACGATTGTGAGTGGCTCGAATCACACGGTGTGAGTGTGCAGTTCCGCGCCTCCCTAGAGGATGACCTCTATGCGATGGACACGTTTAAGCCTGACATTGCAATTGGCACGACGCCGGTCGTACAAAAAGCGAAAGAGCGGTCTATTCCCAGCCTCTATTTCACGAACTTGATTTCAGCGAGGCCCTTGATGGGTGTTGCTGGTGCGGGCTCTTTGGCGGAGGTGATCAATACAGCAATAGCTGGACGCGATCGCTTTAAAACGATGGAAACGTTCTTTGCGGGTGTCGGGTCCGGTACGAAAACCGGGATATGGACCCCACAGATTATAAGTCGATCGGGAATGGGAGAAGCTGGCTGATGTTAGTCATGGACCATGATCGCGCAGGGGGCTATTGGGGCTCCGTGTACATGTTTACTGCGGTCAAGGGCTTGCAGGTCATCATCGATGGGCCGGTGGGATGTGAAAACTTACCGGTGACGTCGGTGCTTCATTATACCGACGGGCTGCCGCCACATGAGCTACCGATTGTCGTCACGGGTCTTGCAGAGGAAGAGCTTGGGCAGCGGGGCACCGAGGGTGCACTGCGTCGCGCGCATGAAACGCTGGATCCTAAGAAGCCCAGCGTAGTGGTTACCGGCTCCATTGCCGAGATGATCGGCGGCGGGGTAACCCCAACAGACACGAATATTCAACGCTTCCTCCCGCGCACGATCGATGAGGATCAGTGGCAGAGTGCTGACCGAGCATTAGTGTGGCTATGGGACCAATTTGGTAAGGCTAAAGCTAAAAAGCGTAAGGCTAAAAAGACTGAAAATGCGAAGAAGCTGGTCAATATCATTGGTCCGGCTTATGGCTACTTTAATACGCCGTCGGATCTCGCTGAAATACAGCGTTTGATTGAGGGCATTGGTGCAGAGATCAATCTGACTTTTCCACTGGGCTGCCCGCTGGAGAATATTGTGACGTTGGCCGACGCGGACGCGAACGTCTGCCTCTATCGCGAGTATGGGCGCAAGCTGTGTGAGACCTTGGAGGCGCCGTATTTTCAGGCTCCGATCGGTCTGGATAGCACAACTAAATTCCTTCGCGCGCTTGGTGAAGAGCTGGGTCTCGATCCCGAGCCATTTATCGAACAAGAAAAGCACACCACGCTTAAGCCTGTCTGGGATCTGTGGCGTTCGGTGACCCAGGACTTTTTTGGCACAGCCAGTTTTGGCGTGGTGGCCACCGAGACTTACACGCGAGGGCTGCGTCATTTTCTCGAGGGCGAGTTAGGGCTGCCCTGCGCATTTCATTTTTCTCGCAAAGCGGGGGTTAAACCGGATAACGAGCAGGTTCGTGATGCGATTCATCAATCGGGCGCGCTGCTGGTATTTGGTGGTTACAACGAACGCATGTATGTCAACGAGGCGGGCAATAAAAGCGTTTATGTTCCGGCATCGCTTCCCGGCACCATCATCAGGCGCCACACAGGGACACCCTTCATGGGCTATGCGGGTACCTGCTACTTAGTGCAGGAAGTCTGCAACGCACTGTTCGACGCCTTGTTCAATATTCTGCCACTCGGCACAGAGCTCGATAAGGTCGACGCAACTCCAGCACGTGCCAGTGAGACGCTAGTGTGGGCTGAAACTGCGCAAAATGGCCTCGATCGCATCGTGGCAGCGCAACCGATTCTTGTCCGAATCTCAGCCGCTAAACGATTGCGCGATGCTGCTGAACAAGTGGCCAAAACCGCAGGGGCCGGCACAGTAGACATTGAGCATGTTCAACATGCGAGTGAAAGCTTGCAGTTTGGAGATGCCGCATGAATAAAAGCATAACGTCGATAGTGACACAGACACCCTTCGGGGAGGGAAGACTCATGGCAACAAATCATAGAACAAGCGATGGGCCAGACAGTATTTGGGATCAACTGCAGTTCCGAATGCTTTTTATGATGGTGTTTACGTGGTTCATATCGGCAGCGATCTTAAAGTCATTAACGTTCCAACGGGCTGGCAGCACGGAGAGCTGCTGGCAAGAGGCGAGGCGATCGGCATATAGCCTCACGCCTTATGCCTTCATGAGAATTTGAGCAAGCCGAATCGCTTCAGGATAGAGAGATCGGTGAGTGGATGTTTGAGAACTGGCGGATAACGCCATAAAGGGAGAGTCATGTCATGTCGATGCTGAGTTTTGAGAAAAAGTATCGTGTCCGGGGAGGAACTCTTATCGGAGGCGATCTATTCGATTTTTGGATAGGTCCCTTCTGGGTTGGCTTCTTTGGCATCACCACCGCTTTTTTTGCCTTTTTGGGCACAGGGCTGCTGATCTATGGCGCTGCCATTGGCCCTACTTGGAACGTTTGGCAAATCAGCATCGCGCCGCCGGACTTATCCTATGGGCTCGGCATGGCCCCGCTTAGAGAGGGTGGGCTATGGCAAGTCATTACGATCTGCGCCGTGGGTGCTTTCGGATCCTGGGCGCTGAGGCAAGTAGAGATTTCCAGAAAATTAGGGATGGGACTTCACATTCCCTTCGCGTTTAGTTTTGCCATCTTCGCTTACGTGACGCTGGTCATCATTCGCCCTGTGTTGCTGGGTGCATGGGGTCATGGTTTCCCCTACGGCATTCTCAGCCACCTCGACTGGGTGTCGAACGTGGGTTACCAGTTCCTGCATTTTCACTACAACCCGGCTCACATGATCGCGGTGACCTTTTTCTTCACCACTGCCTTGGCATTGTCGATGCATGGGTCGCTGATCTTGATGGCGACGGACCCCAGAGAGGGAGAGACAGTGAAAACTGGAGAGCACGAGAATACGTTCTTCCGCGACAGCATTGGCTACTCAGTTGGCGCGTTGGGTATTCACCGTGTCGGCGTATTTGTGGCTATTTCGGCGGCATTTTGGAGTGCGGTGTGCATCGTCATCAGCGGGCCATTTTGGACACGCGGCTGGCCTGAATGGTGGAACTGGTGGCTTGAACTGCCGGTCTGGTACTGAGAGGGGACCATGTCATGAGAGAATATCAAAATATTTTTACCCAAGTGCAGGTCGCTGCGCCCGATTACCCCGGTGTCCCCATTGGTGACGAGGAATACAATCGCACCAGCGGGATTATCCACAATCATTGGTTAGGCAAGCTCGGTGATGCCCAGATTGGTCCGATCTATCTCGGGACATTGGGCGTGTTCGCGCTGATCGCCGGTGCACTGGCGTTCTTCATCATCGGGATGAACATGTTCGCCTCGGTGAACTGGGATCCTGTTCAGTTTGTGCGACAACTCTTCTGGTTGGCTTTGGAGCCACCCCCCCCTGAGTATGGGCTGACTATTCCACCGTTGAATGACGGCGGATGGTGGCTCATTGTCGGCGCGTTATTAACGTTATCGATCATGCTGTGGTGGGCACGGACTTTCCGTATCTCACGGAATTTGGGGATGAGTAATTACCTTGCTTGGGCCTTTGGCGCAGCAATTCTGCTCTATCTTGTCCTGGGTTTTATACGCCCTATATTAATGGGCTCCTGGGCTGAGGCAGTGCCATTCGGCGTCTTTCCGCACTTAGATTGGACGGCCGCTTTCTCCCTCCGTTACGGTAATCTGTTCTACAACCCATTCCATATGCTCTCGATCGCCTTCCTCTATGGATCGGCAGTCCTGTTTGCAATGCACGGCGCAACCATTCTGGCCACTAGTCGTTACGGTGCTGATCGAGAAATCGATCAGATTACCGATCGGGGTACTGCCGCGGAGCGCGGTGCGCTGTTCTGGAGATGGTGCATGGGGTTCAACGCGTCGATGGAGTCTATTCACCGATGGGGATGGTGGTTTGCCGTCCTGACCGTGTTAACGGGCGCGATTGGCATTCTCTTAACAGGGACAGTTGTTGAAAACTGGTACCTCTGGGGTATGAAGCACGGCATCGTGCCGGCTTATCCGCCAATTGAGGCGACACCGGTCATTGATCCAATGATAGGGGGTGCACAATGAGAGCCTTCACAATGAAACGATTCGCGAGCCTACTCATATTAGGAGCAGCGTTCTTGTTGGGATGCGAGGCGCCTCCGCCTGAATCGGTGCAACGAGGCTATCGTGGCACTGGCATGGAAGCACTCTACAACCCTGATACCTTGCAAGCATTGGTGAACGCCAATCAGGTGCCGGCGGCAATTCCGGCTGTCAGCTCGGAAGGTCCAAAGGCGGGTGACATTTATCAAAATGTTGAGGTGCTAGGGCACCTGTCTGTCGGAGAATTCACCCGATTGATGGCCGCGATTACCCAATGGGTATCGCCTGACCAAGGCTGCAACTACTGTCACGTTGCTGGCGAGGGTTTTGAAGCAGACACCCTCTACACCAAAAAGGTAGCGCGGGTCATGATTGCCATGACGCAAAACGCGAATGAAAATTGGGGCGCTCACGTGGGCGGCGCAGGTGTGACCTGTTACACCTGTCACCGCGGTAATAACGTGCCCGAACAAGTCTGGACGATCGGTGTGCCACCGCGGCGCGCAGAGAACATGGGACACATGATGCAAAACGTAGCGCATCAGGAGTCGTCCGTTTATACCTCGCTGCCGATTGATCCATTTACTCCCTATCTGTTGGAGGACGGAGTCGCCAGGGCGCAGGGCGATACGGCGCTCCCTCAAGGCCACGAGGCCTCGATTCAGAGTACAGAGCACATTTATAGCCTGATGATGCACTACTCCGACGCACTCGGTGTGAACTGTACTCATTGTCACAACAGTCGTGCTTTCGGCTCTTGGGAAGAGAGCAACTCAGAGCGCGTGCAGGCGTGGCATGGGCAGCAGATGGTCAAAGAAATGAATAACGCCTACATCAATCCGACTAACGACTGGCTGCCGGCTCATCGGCAAGGTCCTCTGGGTGACGCACAAAAAGTGAACTGCGCAACCTGTCACCAAGGTGCTTATCAGCCGCTACTCGGTGCCAATATGTTGGCCGATTATCCAAACCTAGGTGCACTGGCTCCCGCACCTGAGGCCGCTCCTGCTGCAATGGAAGAGACGCCAGCGCCCATGGAAATGGAGACCTCAAGTCTTGACCAAGGCGTGATGGGCGGAGAGGCAAACTGATTGAAATGAGATAGCGGGGCTATCTCATCATCGCAGCGGTGAGCTGCGGACAAGATCTTGATTAGGCCAATTTGGTTTAGTTAGGAAGGCGTAAACCGACACTCTCGAGTGAAGGCTTACTCCGAAACGGCGTCGTCCACCCACACTTTGGTGTGATGGGCGGCAAGTATGAAACAAACGTACATGGGAGGTATTAACCATGAGTAGTTTGTCTGAGAACGAAGCTCGAGAATTCCACACAGCTTATATCCGTGGATTTATCGGCTTTGTGGGCATCGCAGTAGTTGCACATTACTTACTGTATATGTGGAAGCCTTGGTTCTAAGAACCATTGAACTGCTTTGTTCACAGCGAATGGCCCTAAAGCCATTTCGCAATTAAGTAACGGAGACAACTTATGCACAGATTCTGGATGTTGTTTGATCCACGCCAAGTTCTGACGGGAGTTGCAGTGGGCATGTTCACACTCGCAATTACTATCCATTTCATTCTGTTGAGTACTGACAGATATGACTGGTTAGGTGATCCCAACAGCACTGGCATGGCCGTTAGTACCCAGCAAGAGGCTATGCCTCCTGCACGGAGCTAACAAGTGTTACAGGCCCCTTCTGGGGGCCTGAAGTTTACGACCCGCGGTGACGTCTTTTAGATCGAGCCGATAGTATAAGAAGTAGAACAGATTGCGATCACCCTGCCCCCAGAGCTGTCGATCGCCTGTAAACTGCGCTACTTTCTAATACTATCCTCCCATCGGGAGCGGGTCATTTTATTTTTTGGGGATCCCCTCATGTCGACACAGACGTCCTCTGCAGCAGTCGTTTCTTTCGATAGCGAACCGCTGATTATTGTCGACGAGCACGATCATGTGCTGGGCCATGACAGCAAAGCCGCACTCCATCGAGGTTCGGGCACATTGCATCGGGCGTTTTCGATATTTCTATTTAACCCACAGGGTGACGTGCTGCTGCAGCAGCGTAGCGGTCAAAAAGCACTTTGGCCGGCGTTTTGGTCAAACACGTGTTGTAGTCACCCTCGTAGAGGTGAAACCTACGAGATTGCGACCCAGCGGCGACTCGAGGAAGAACTGGGCGTCTCAGCAGATCTCGCTTTCACGCATCGCTTCCAATACCAGGCGCAATATGACGAGGCGGGCGCTGAGCATGAACTCTGTTCCGTTTACGTGGGGCGTATTGACCGTGACCCCAACCCCAACCCATTAGAAGTAGCCGACTGGCGCTGGATATCGCCTAACGCATTGGATCAGTGGTTGAGTGAGCGTCCTGAGACGTTGACGCCATGGTTTAAGTTGGAGTGGGAGGCGTTGCGATCAGGCCGGCATGCCCAAATACTCTCAGGCGTTGGTCTCGAGTGGTCAGCGGATCACACAGATTCAGCGAGCTCAGATCCGTCCGCTGTGGTCGGTTGATTGGTGTTCAGTGGTCATCTGATCACGCTGACCCATTACCATGAACAGGTCCAGCATCCAGGACGCGCTCGGAGAGAAACTTCGCGGCTGCGTGAGACGTTGCCACTCTTCCGTGTGAGGAACGCTCGCTAACAGAAATCGATTCTCTCGAGCGCAAGGTGCCGCAAGCTCTGCTGATATTTGCTTAGGTGCCCTGAAGACCCCGGTGGCAATCCCCACTTTGCGGCGACGCGTCACGATCGCTCGTGTCGTAATGGGGTCATACCCGCCTGCCACGAGGGTATTGCCAATTTCAGCATAGAGTCTGCGAGCGGCCCGGATCCCCGGTCGACAGGTTTTGGGCAATTGTTCGATGCCAATGTCAGCAAGCTGATAGCGCCTATCTGCCTCGCCCAGTAAGTGTTGTAGCACCGCGGTCAGTTTGGGCCCGGGTGAGGGGGCCGCCAAAAAAGCATCGGGGTCAATACCATGGTCACGACAGAGTTGCCGCGGTAGGTAAAGTCGGCCAGCACGAGCATCCTCGCCCACATCACGACAGATATTAGTCAGCTGCATAGCAACGCCAAGGTCTGCTGCTCGAGCAAGCGAGTTGTGATCTTTCACGCCCATGAGAATCGCCATCATAAGACCGACAGTGCCCGCGACTCGAGCGCCATAGTCGCAGAGGTCCTCTACCGTCTCATAGCTGCGTCCCGCCGTGTCCCAGTCGAAGCCTTCCAATAGTGCATCGAGCAACCCTCTGGGAAGCTGATGATCCGTCACAATTTGACTCAGCACACGATCGACAGAGTGGTTTTTGGGTGTGCCGGCATAAATCAGATCGAGACGACGATGGAGTTCTGTCAGTGCCTGTTTGGGATCTTCCCCTAGGTCAACTAAGTCGTCCGCAATGCGACAAAATGCGTAAAGCCCACAAGCCGATTCTCGCAGCGTCGGCGGCAGGAAACGAGAGGCGATATGGAAGGATCGTGAGCCGTGATAAAGCAGTCTCCGACACTCACGCATGTCGGTGTGGGGCGTAGTGATCTGATGATCGTTACGCATGTTGCGCCACCGCCGCGGGAATCAATTGGTCAATGACTTTAGCCGATGAGATCACCGCTGGCATTCCTGCGCCGGGGTGCGTACCTGCCCCCACTAAATACAGACCTTTCACATCTTCGCTGCGGTTGTGGGGCCTGAACCAGGCGCTCTGTGTGATACGGGGTTCGAAACTGAAGCCCGCGCCCTTGAATGAGCAGAGCCGATCTTGAAAGTCTTGCGGTGTGAGTAGCCGCGACGTCACGATGCGGTCACTGAGGCCGGGCAGCATGGTGTCTTCAAGTCGTTGGCAGATACGCTGTCGAAACGTTTCGGCGTACTCTGTCCAGTCGACGTCGGCATCGAGATGAGGCACGGGCGCTAGGGCGTAAAAGGCATCACACCCGTCGGGCGCCATGGACGGATCCGTCTCAGTCGGTCGATGGAGGTACAGGCTAAAGTCGTCGGCCAGCACCTTTCGTTTAAAAATGTCATCCAGTAATCCGCGATAGCGTGGCCCTAAAATAACCGAATGGTGCGGCACGTCTTCATACTGACCCTTTGTGCCGAAGTACCACACAAATAGGCCATTAGAATAATGAGAGCGCTCGATCTTACGATCAGTCCAGCGCTTACGATGGCGGGCGTCGATGAGGTGTCGGTAGGTCCAAGCCGCATCGGCATTGGAGACGACGAGGTCGCTGTGCAGTACCCGACCATCGCGTAATCGCACACCCTTTGCGTTGCCGTTCTCAACGAGAATTTCTTCAACCTCGGCGTTGCACTCTATTTTGCCGCCTTGGCCTTCGATGAGACCTGCCATGCCTTTCACAATACTGCCCGTGCCGCCCATGGCAGACCACACGCCCCATCGTTGCTCAAGATAGGAGATAAGCGTGTAGACGCTGGTCACCGAGAACGGGTTGCCACCGATGAGAAGTGGGTGAAAGCTCATGGTCATGCGCAATTGTGGATCGCGGATATAACGCGACACTAACCGGTAAACACTGCGATCACTCCGCAATTTGATGAGTTCCGGCAAAAACCGAAAGAGTGCCATGAGGGAGTCAAACGGCTTGTCTACCAATCCTTCAAAACCCACCTTGTAGCGTTTTTCGCTGGCTTCTAAATAGGCTTTGTAGCCGTCTGCATCTTCCGCGCAGTAGCTTTTAATTTGCTCGAGGTTACGGTGCTTATCGCCGCAGTAGTCAAAAATTCTGCCGTCATCAAAGCGGAGCCGGAAGAAAGGATCCATGGGACGCAAATCCACATCATCTGAGAATCGTTTGCCACAGAGCTGCCATAATTCTTCAAGCAGAAAGGGTGCGGTGACAATGGTCGGGCCCGCATCAAAGGTGAAGCCATCTTGATGGTAGACGTAGGCTCGTCCACCGGGCGCATCGAGCTTTTCGAGCATGTGAACTCGGTAGCCTTTTGCGCCTAAGCGTATCGCTGCCGCGAGGCCACCAAACCCGGTGCCAATCACGATAGCGGTGGGTCGTGCATCCGCGGTGGTTAGAGATTCGAAGGCTGATTGAGCAATATTCATATAAATAAGACACTTAAGTTGTCATTTATATTGGACAGTGTACCAGTGGACCTGAAGACTGCACAGCTTTCTTTTCGCCCATAAAACCCGCTTATGTGCGGGGATTCCGCGCGAATTCACCCCCATCACGGCTCACTCTAATCGGCTCTCGTTCTGAATGGTGACGGGGTTGTGCCGCGTGTGTGGGGCTAGGCCTCAGTGCTCGCAATCAAGCTTTGCAGCAGATCAGCGAAAGTCTCGGGTGCCTCTTCGTGACCCAGGTGTCCTAGCTCCGGAATAAGCAGCGCGCGGCAGTGAGTAAAGTACCGCTGGGCTGACGTGCTGCGGCTGGGCGGGATGGTGCGATCTCCCTCGCAAGCGGCGATCCAAACTGGTTGTTCGAGTTCGCTAAGACGATTGAGCAGCGGTGGTAAGTCCCAGCCGGCCATCATGCGCAGGGTGCCTGCAATATGATCAGGGTCACTGAGCAGCGTGTCATAACACTGCGACATGGTGGGGTCGATTGATGATCCGGTGTCGGCGAGCATTGATCCAGTGGCACGCCAGCGCAGACTCGGAGAGGCGAGCGCCCGAGGAAGCCAGTGACTGCGAGCCAGCCATTTTGCGGCCAAGCTAAAGAACGGAGCGGCCATCGAGCCAAACGGGTTAAAAGCAGGATTAATGCAGAGAATACCGCGGAGCGATTCGGCGCCGTTGAGCGCGTACTGTGTTGCGAGTGCCGCGCCCGCTGAGTGTCCAATAATCCATTGCGGAGCAGCATCGAGCTGCTCGAGCAGGGCGTTGAGGTGGTCACTAAACTGGACTAGGCCGACACGCTCAGGTGGTAATAGCGACGAAAATCCTTGGCCCGGCAGATCCGGTGCGATAACACGAAAGTGCGGGGTGAGTAGGGGGGTGAGGCCAGCAAACGAATGGCTCGAGGCACCGGCGCCATGCAGCAACAGGACATCCGGGCCCTTGCCAGAGATCTGCACATGATAATCGGTGCCGTTGAGCGAGATGAAGCGACTGCTATCGGCCAGTGGCCAAACGTCGGCGACGGCCCGCCAGTGTGTTGCTGAAGTCACCCCGAAACAGCTCTGATTGTCCGGTTGAGCGTGCGGGCGTCTGCCTTGGGAAGCGCGATGTAAGTGCCACGCAATGTGTCGGCTAGGTCTCTGGCTCTGGGCTGCGGACGTTGTGCGGTGTCGATCACTAGGCCGCTCACGGGCTGTCCAGCAAGTCGCCGCGCGGCCATCAGCGCGTCTCGAGTACCCGCCTCGCGATTTCGGGTGCCATCAAGCGCCACATTGGCGGCGCCGTCGGTGAGTAAGATGTACTGTGTGGTCGTACCTTGCTTACTTGCGCGCTCGATAATATCGCGCGTTAACTCTAAGGCGGCAGCCATCGGTGTCGCACCGCCACCAGGCAAAGCTGCTAGCGCTTTCTTGGCTCTCACCAGCGACCGTGTCGGTGGCAGCAGGAGCTCGGCCATCTCATCACGAAAAGCAATCAATGCCACTTGATCTCTGCGCACGTAGCAATCCGCCAAGAGCAATTCCACGGCGCCTTTTGCTTCGGCAAGGCGTTGCATCGCAGCGGAGCCCGAGGCGTCAACCACGAACAAAGTCAGTGACTCGCGGCGCTGTTGGTAGCGCGTCAAATGAATATCTTCCCGGCGTATTTCCAGTTTGCGCAATGGGTCTCCGCGTTCTTGTCGTCGCAGCGGTTGCCATGGCGCAGCGGCGCGTAGCGTTGCGAGAATATTGACCCGCCCACCGCGGCGATGATCACCACGGAAGACGCCAGTTGGGCGCCCGCGTTGCTGATGCCGATGTTGGGCGCCCGACGTGCCGGTGCTGCTCTGGCGAACTTTTGCGGCGCGTGTTTGTAGTTGCTGCAGTAACCCCTCTGGCAATTTCGCGAGTGCGGCCTCGAGTAAACGATCCTCGTCTGACGGCATCTGCTCGGTCGCTTGTGGGGGTTCTGGCTCTTCGGGCCGATCCGCTTCGGGTTCCGGCTCGGGCGTTGGTTCGGGTTCAGCCAGTTCGGGTAACTTTGCTGCTTTGGGAATCAGGCATAGGCGAAGTGCACAAGCAATGTCACTCTCGTCCACCGCGCGACGTCCAGCGAGCGCTGCAGCGCCACAGGCGACTTGGATAGCGGCTAGTGAGGCCCGGGGAGAGTCGATGCCTAAGGTGAGACTTAAGGTCGCGATGGCAACGCGATGCGCCTCTGTCAGCTCAATCTCGTTTAAGTGTGTCCGAGCGCGTTCAATATGACCGGGTTCAAAAATATCATCCTCTACGCCGTGAATACCGATAGATTGCAGATTGACCGTGATGCCCAATCGATCGGACAGTGCGCCATGGATGAATTCTTCCTCTGTTCCTTCGTCCGCGGCAATCAGCGTAATGCGTGCGGCGGTTTGCGTGTCGATACCGTCGCGAGCGATGGACAATTGGCCATCATCCAATGCGACACAGAGGTGGTGAACCGTATTTCTTGGAAGACGCTCCGCCATGGCCGCGATGACAATGCGCTCGTGACATTCACCGAGCATGCCGGTCTCGGCGATGGGTTTGCCTTGCTGCAACGTGGCACCGAGATCAATGCCGCCCAGCAACCGAGCCTCTGGAATATTGGCGGGGATTTTCCTTAGGTGAGATTGCTCGGAGAAATGCTCGACGCGGTCTAACCAGTAATCTCTAACTGGCCCGGGTGAGGCGCGCAAATGCACGCCGCCAATACGATCTCCCAAGAGGTTGAGCAGCGCGGCGGCCCATTCTGCATCCGCCCACAGAGACGGTGTGTCAGTCGTCACAGTCGTTGAAAAGCTCTGCAATCACACGTTCTACACGAATATCAGCGCTGGATTCATCGAGGGGATCACGCCGGAGTCGATGTCTGAGCACCGAAGGAGCGATCGCTTTTAGGTGCTCCAGTGTCGCAGTGGAGTCGTTATTGAGTGCCGCTAAGGCGCGTGCGCTGCGCACCAGTGTTAACTCTCCTCGCAATCCGTCAGTACCCAGTGCAAGACATAACTTAGCTGCGGTTTCTAGCAAGTTGGCGGGCGTGTCGACGCTATCGAGCGCTTCCCGAGCGCGCTGTATGCGTCGTCGTAAAGTGCTCTCTTTGCGTGCCCATCGCTTGCGAAACGCGCTGCGGTCTTTATCGAACGCTTCTCTCGAGCGAATAATTTCAACCCGAGTAGGAACATCAGAGGGGGTGCGTACATCGACAGATAAACCAAATCGATCCTGTAGCTGGGGTCGCAGTTCACCTTCCTCGGGGTTACCGCTGCCCACTAAAACAAATTGAGCTGGGTGACGGATGCTAAGCCCCTCTCGTTCAACCACATTTTCGCCCGATGCCGCGACATCGAGGAGCGCGTCGACAATATGGTCCTCGAGTAAATTCACCTCATCAACATAGAGAAAGCCGCGATTCGCCTGCGCCAGCAGCCCTGGCTGAAATGCTTTTTCGCCGTTAACGAGTGCGCGCTCAATATCGAGTGCGCCAACCACGCGATCTTCTGTGGATCCTAACGGCAAATCAACAACAGGAATGGTCATGGTTGTCGTAGTCGGGGTGGCTGATGATTTAGCGCAGAAGTCACAGAGTCCCGGTTGCGGTTGATGCGGATCACACTGGTAGGGGCACCCTTTGACAACATCGATTTTTGGCAGCAGCGCAGCGAGTGCGCGAATGGTGGTGGACTTGCCTGTGCCGCGTTCGCCGAGTACCAAAACGCCCCCAATACCTGGGTCAACGGCGGCAATCGTCAGTGCCCGTTTCATATCATCCTGACCGACGATAGCGGTAAATGGATACGCGGTGCTCATGTGTGTCCTCAATGACTGCGACGGCGGATTATTTTAAGCCCCGATTCCAGAAATGTGAAAAAGAAGCTATCCGGGCAAGTGTCATGCAATTTATACTATTCAACTGTCAATTGTCATTGATGGTTATATCATGGCCAAGCCGCTCATGCCTGCTTTGGATGCGGAACAATTTGCTGTCTCACTCGATGGAAACGTGACACTGCGTGGTTATCAAGGAGAGGTCCAAGAGGGCACTCCATTGGTTTTGTTGCACAGTATTAACGCGGCGCCGAGTGCGATGGAAATTCGTCCGCTATTTGAGCATTACCGCGATAAGCGACCGGTGATGGCGCCTGATTTACCAGGGTTTGGCCTTTCTGATCGCCCTGCGGCGTCCTACTCAGCTGTGCAGTATGCGCGGTGGATTGCGGAATGGCTGAAGGACTTTAAAAGCCCCCCTGACGTGGTCGCGTTGTCGTTGACGGGCGAATTTGTGGCACGCGCCATTTTGGAGCAAGGCACTCGCATACGCAGTCTGACACTGATTTCGCCTACTGGCATGGGAACAGCAAGTCCACCCTCGCTGCCCGACGGGTCTCGACTGGAACGCCTGCTCAACTCACCTTGGGTGGGGCAGCCACTGTTCCGTGCGCTGACCACCAAGGCAAGCATCCGCTGGTTTTTGAACAAGGCGTTTGTGGGGCCCACGCCTGAGTATCTCGTGCAGTATGCCTGGGAGACGGCTCGGCAACCGGGTGCGCATCTCGTCCCCCTCAAGTTTTTGACTTTTAGTTTGTTTACGGAGCAGGCGATGTCGCGATTGTATAGCCGGCTGACACTGCCGTGCTTAGTGCTGTACGACGATGACCCCAACATTGGCTTTGAACGCCTGCCCGAATTGGTCGATGAAAACGGTCAATGGACGATCAAACGCTTGGTGCCCAGCAAGGGTTTACCCCACTGGGAATTGCCTGTTGATACCATCACCGCCCTGGATGAGTTTTGGGCGCTGTCAGCCCAAACAGCGATGACATCAGATGATGTCGCTGAGCAGGGTACGCGCCGCCAATCTGCCTGAGAGCGTGGCCATTGGTACGCCAGGGCCGGGGTGAACGCTGCCGCCCGATAGGTAGAGGCCTTTGAGGCGACTGCGAGCACCGGACCGGGTAAAGCTAGACCAAAGACCATGTGATGCGCCGCCGTAGAGCGAACCGCCACTGCCGGGGAAGCGGCTATGCCAATCAGTTGGGGTAGTCGCAACACAGTCATCGTCGCGAAAGCTCAGCGTTAATCCGCAGCGGTCCAAGACGGCGAGGGCATTGTCTCTGATGTGATTGACCTCATCAGTCGACCACGTTTGGTTGTCCCCATTGGCAGGTGCATTCACTAACATGAGAAATCGCTCTGTCTCATTCCGATTTCCAGCAGGGCCACGATCTTGTGCGCATACATAGACTGTGGGTTTTGAGGGGACCTGACGCGCCTTAAAAATAGTATTGAATTCACTGGGATAGTTCGATTCGAAAAAGACATTGTGGTGATCGAGGTCGAAGCCAGACGCTTGGCCCTTGATGCACCAAGTGAGGGCAGAAAGCGCACGCTGCCGACTCGGCCGCAGTGTCACGGCAGAGGACGCTGATTCTCCCAGTTGGCCTGTGGCTATGGCTTGTGTGTCGCCGTTAAAGACCACGGCGTCGGCAGTCAGGGCAGTACCGTCGTCTAATCGAACCCCTACCGCCTTTCCGTTCTTGACCAACACCTCACTCACATGAGTGTTGAGATGCAGATCTACGCCTAGCCGCTGACCTAGATCAGCCATTGTCCTTGCCAGTCGATGCATGCCGCCATCCACCAGCCAAACCCCCTCTAACTCGACGTGCGCAATGAGCATTAAGGTAGCGGGCGTACTCAATGGCGAGGACCCCACGTAGGTCGCGTAGCGCCCGAATAATTGCTGCAGTCGTTCGTCTGGGAAAAAGCCGCCCAGTGCACGCCATAGATCTGGTGACGGCCGTGTCGCGAGTAACGAACTGAGTGGGTGATGGCGCAATACTCGGCCAACCAGTGTCAACGGATTGGGTTTGGTCGCTTTCATAAAAGTAGCAGACAAAGCCCCGTGGATTTTTTTACTCTGTGAATAGAGACGATCGAAGCCGGCGGCATTGTCGCTGCCTGCAAACTGTTCTATCGAGCGACGCGACCGCTCGCGGTCTGGGAACAAGTCGAGCAGGCCTCCATCGCTCCAAGCGTGACGCGCAATGACCGGGCTGTTGAGTAGAGTGAGGGAATCACTCAGAGAGGTGCCAGCATCCTCGAACAGTTGTTCAAAAACCGAACGCATGGTGAGTACCGTAGGGCCCCCATCAACGCTCAAGTCATCGACTTCACGGGTGTGCATCTTACCGCCAGGTGCGGCAGCGCGCTCGAGCAGGGTGACGCGCACCCCGGCTCGCGCCAGGTCGATGCTGGCTGACAATCCCCCGGCACCAGCGCCAATGATGATCACATGCCTCTGAGTCACACCATTTTCCATTTGCGAGAGGCGGGTCGGGTGACTTTTCTCTGATGATAAATAATTAACGTCAAGCCGACGATAAGTGGCACCGCCCAGAGCCCGGGTTGCAACGCGAGTTCGGGTAATAAACGAACCGCACCAAAGGCAAAGAACGCGGTATAGACAGAAATGCCAGCGCCGACCAAGCACTTAATATGTTCTTTGATCCGATCAGTGGGCAGCGGATGAGGTTTATAAATAAACCACAAATTGGTCGCAACCGTCGCAAAACCCACCATCGAAATACCCATCATCATCGGTTCGGATTCGCTGAATCCGCGCACAAAGCAATTGGCAGACGCAGCGGTCAATAACACCTGCGATAGAAGGTTGTGCCAGACACGATTCGCCAAATGGTGCTGCTTATTGCGAAGGCTCAACCAACCTTGCCACGCTAGGTTCACCGTCAGTGTGGCGAGATACAGCATCATCCAGCCAAAAATATTGCTGATTGCTCGTGGATCGGCGAACACCGGATGATCGGCAAGATGCGGATGCGTGCCAATGGGGTCAGAGAGCGTCGTTAGGCTAATCGCCACGGCAGTGAATCCCGTGATGATCATGGTTTGAACAAATAATGTGCCGGCTCGGCGGTGTAGCTGGCCGCCTTTGCGGCCTGCAATGGGGATCCAAATGACAAACAGACCCACTGCACCGGTTAGGATGTGGAATCCCACTAGCCATTCAAACAGGGTGTGGGTCGACACCATTACACCCCCCCTCCATACTGTGGCCAGAAAATGGGATGTGTGTGATGGCAACGGATAATCTGTATGTACCCCCCAAGCCTCTGTCGCTCTGGTCTGTTGTGGCGCTGGCGCGTGTGCTGTGGAAGGGAGATGGCAATTTGCTTGAGCTGTTGCCGGCTGCTGCCTACCGCTTTGATGTGGGCAATCTTGGCTACTCGAGACGCTCCACGGTGTTGTTCAATGATCCCGATGCGGTCCGTGAGATCATGCGCGATGCAGAAGGCGTATTTCCGAAAAGTGATTTGATGGTGAGTGCGCTGGAGCATTTGATCGGCGACAGTATTTTTGTCACCGACGGAGCCCGCTGGAAGCGGCAACGTGCAATGATCGATCCGGCTTTTTCTCATATGCGCATCAGTCACGCCTTCAGCGCGATGCAAGCCGCAGTGGATGAGCATTTGTTGTCGTTGCACAACAGAGCAGATTCGGGAGAGGTGTTTTCGCTGGACTTGGCCATGAGCCATCTGACAGCGGACATTATTTGCCGGACCGTCTTCTCGACGCCATTGCAGTCGGGGGTGGCGGTTGATGTTTTTGAAGACTTTACCCTGTTTGAAAAGTCGGCGGTTCAAGTCGATGTGCTGCGCTTGATTTTCAAGCCGGCTTGGAGCGAATTCCCGCAACCCCAAGCAGTGCTCGACGCCTGCGAGCGGATCCGGCATCACCTTGGCGTATTGGTCGATTCGCATCTTGCCGATCCGAGCGGCTTTGACGACATCGCCAGTAGTGTGATTGCCGCTCGAGATCGTGATACCGACGAACCGTTTACGCGCGAGGAGCTGATTGATCAATTGGGTGTGTTTTTTTTGGCGGGTCACGAGACAACGGCCAGCGTGCTGACTTGGGCTTTTTACGTGTTGGCCGATCAACCGCAGTGGAGAGAGCGCTTGCGGGACGAAATTGGGCAGGTTGTGGGTGAGGGCCGAATGACCTTCGAGCACACCCGACAATTGCCTCTGACCAAAGCCTTTTTCAAAGAAACATTGCGGTTGTACCCGCCGATCACTTTTATGCCCCGAGTGGCCACGCGAGAGACCACCATTGGCGGCCGCCGATTGCGCAAAGGTGCGTTGGTGATGGTGGCGCCGTGGACGCTGCATCGCCATGCCAAATGGTGGACTGACCCTCATGCCTTTCGGCCTGAACGGTTTCTGCCAGAGCATGAAAAAGAGCTGGTGCAGGGCGCCTATATCCCGTTCGGGCAAGGTCCACATACCTGCGTGGGTGCTGGATTCGCCCAAACCGAAAGTGTTCTGATTTTGGCTGAGTTGGTGCGCCATTTTGACTGGGCTTTGGCCTCGGGCCAGACGGTTCGACCGGCGGCCCGCATGACGACGCGACCGGCAAGCCAAGTTATGGTTCACGTTGGTCACCGCTCGGTGTGACACCCTGGTCTGCCTCGTCTCGTGTTTCAAACCAGTGCCACGCAATATCACGTTGACTAGCGTCCCCCAAAGAAATCCGCTCTTTAAATGAGGTCCAGATCAGCTCCCAGCTCAGTGGTGTCATCAGTATAAAGGGGAGAGGGTCTCGCCAAGACCACACCACATCACGCGATAGAAAAAAGTCTCTGAGACAAGGGATGAGTGCGGTGATGCGAAGCCGAAAAAGATATTTATAGGCCTCGGTTAAGGTCGAGTAGCCCCATTGAGCGCGCTTGCCTGCTGCGCTGATGGGGCCTGGGCCTTGCGGTAGATCCAGTGCTGCGCCGCCTATCCAAGCCTCATCCATGAAGTGAATCCCGCTACTTAATCTTGGGTTACATTCGATGCCCCAGGGAATACCTGCCCGATCGAGAATAAAGTCGAAGCTGATGAATCCGGTTGTGCTGGTATTGGCGAGGAACTGATCGATCCATTGCCGGACAGAAAAAGGAGTGGCCGCAGATTGAAAACCGACGGCTACTGTTCCGCTATAGGTAGTGCCGCGATAGCTGGCGGTTGCGAGTGCGACCCCGTCTTTTACCCAGCTCAGAGTACACAAGTGACTGCCCTCTACCTTGCGTTGTAACAGCATGTCTGGTGACGTTGCGGGGAGTGTGCTGCCGCGGCGGATAAAAGAGACCTCAGTACCCGAGCAGCCTCTCCGCGGTTTGAGCACACAGTCGGTTTGCCTGATTAGTCCGCGGGTATCAGGGTCGTTTGCCATATAGACCGAGGGTGCGGTAACGCCTCGGTTAATGGCATGAGCCACAAAGCTCAACTTGTCATGCCATTGATCTAACCATTGCGCTGATGGGCCGAGGTAGCGGACTGTATCGGGGAGTAGGGTCGCGAGATTACCAACGTGGCAGATTTCTTCTGAAACGGGAATGACATCAGTGACTTGCTCGGACTCGATAATCGCGAGCAAATCGGTTTGCCAGGCGAGGAGATCGTCGTTGGGGGCGCTGACTTGGTAATTTTTGGCGACGGCGCGACTGACCGAGCAGATGTGACGTTTCAAAGGGTCTGCCACAATAACCCGAGCCCCTTGGCGATGCAGTCCTCGGGCGAGTGTGAGTGCCTTAGGAAAGCGTCCCAATGTCAGTAGTACTGTTCTGTCCATCTTCTTGAGTAATACCGCTAATGTGCTAATAGTTTTACTGTATTTGTGTCTAACAAGCCATACAAAATAAGGAAAGAATCGGTAAGTCCGCGCGTTAAGCGGGACGCTCTAATCAGCGTGAGCAGGGGACCAGTGTCGCGAGGGGCGTGCCCGAAAGCTCCGTGCTGCGCGATGGTCATGGGTAAAACCCCCTCAAACTACTGTTTTCACTCCTCAGGCTGCGCTATCTTGCGTCCTCTATTCACCTGCCACTAACAATGAGTTGTCTTCATGAACGCCAAAATTGAGTTACCCGGACATACGCAGTATCCCCATTTGTTTTCTCCGCTAGACCTGGGTCATACCCAACTCCGTAACCGCTGCATCATGGGTTCGATGCATACGGGACTAGAGGAGCTGCCCGACGGTTTCGAGCGGATGGCGGCTTTTTATGCAGAGCGTGCGGCGGGGGACGTCGGCATGATTATTACTGGCGGTATCTCGCCGAATGAAGAAGGGGGGATGGCGATCACCGATGAGCAAGGTAACCCATTGGCCTCGGCGTCAAAGCTCAATACACAGGAGGAAGCGGCAGGTCATCGCATGGTGACCGACGCGGTCCATGAAGCTGCACCTGACTGTAAGATCTGCTTGCAGATACTCCATATGGGGGCGCTGGCTTACAACGAGGGTGCGGTGGCACCTTCGCCGGTTCGATCTCGTATCGGTGCTTTTTCGCCAGCTGAGCTGGATGAAGAGGGTATTGAGAAGCAGATTGCAGATCATGCTTATTGCGCGACGTTAGCAAAGCAGTCTGGTTATGACGGCGTGGAAATTATTGGCTCGGCCGGCTATCTCTTGTCGACTTTCTTGGTCGAAAAAACAAATCAACGAACCGATCAGTGGGGCGGCAGTTACGAAAATCGCATGCGCTTTTCGGTAGAGGTGATTCGTCGTGTTCGCGAGGCAGTGGGCAAAGACTTTATTGTGATTTTCCGGATTGCTGCAATGGACATGCTCGAGGGTGGCATGAGCTGGGAGGAAATCGCGCTGCTTGCAAAGGCGGTGGAGCAGGCAGGCGCCTCCATGATTTCGACCCATTTTGTGTGGCACGAAGCGCAGGTTCCTACTATTGCGACGATGGTGCCGCGGCGCGCCTTTACTGGCGTGACCAAGCGCGTTCGAGGGGAGGTCTCGGTGCCAGTGATTACCTCAAATCGGATTAATATGCCCGATGTTGCTGAAGCGGTACTCGCCGATGGGGACGCCGATTTAGTCTCCATGGCGCGTCCGATGTTAGCGGATGCGGAGTTAGTCAAGAAGGCGGCAGAAGGTCGCACCGAAGAAATCAATACCTGCATTGCCTGCAATCAGGCCTGTCTCGATCACGCCTTCGCGGGGAAGACGACTTCTTGTCTGGTGAATCCGCGAGCCTGCCACGAGACCGTGCTGAATTGGGGCCCCGCTGAGCAACCGAAAAATATTGCCGTGGTGGGAGCGGGTCCAGCAGGCCTCGCTTATGCGACAGTTGCTGCTGAGCGTGGTCATGCGGTGACCCTATATGATGCTGCCAATGAGATTGGTGGGCAGTTCAACTTAGCGAAGCAAGTACCAGGCAAGGAGGAATTTCACGAAACGATTCGCTATTACCGCGCCATGATGACTAAGCACCAAGTGACAATGCGCTTAGGCGAGAAGGTAGATGCACAAGCGCTGGTCGATGCCGGTTTTGATCACGTGGTGGTCGCGACAGGCATTGTCCCGCGCGCCCCCGATATTCCCGGTATCGATCATGACAAAGTCGTGGGCTATATTGATGCGATTCGAGGTAACAAGCCGATCGGTGAAAAAGTGGCGGTGATTGGCGCTGGCGGGATTGGCTTTGACGTGACTGAGCTGATTACGCACCAAGGCAAATCATCGGCATTAGACATTGAGCTATTCGCCAAAGAGTGGGGTGTGGACTTCGACAATCACCCTCGTGGCGGAGTTACTGGCGTTGAGCCGGTCGTCAATAAGGCGGATCGTGAGGTGTGGCTAATGCAGCGCAAAGATACCCCTGTTGGTCGCGGGCTGGGTAAAACAACGGGATGGACAAAACGCATCCTGCTGAATCGGCGCGGCGTTAACATGGTCAATGCGGTGGAGTATGTGCGCATCGATGACAGAGGGTTGCATGTCTTGATCGGGGGGCAGCCGAAGACGTTTGAGGTAGACACGGTTATTATTTGTGCTGGTCAGGTCCCTGAGCGCGGTCTCTACGACGACTTGATGACAAAAGGGGTGTCGGCGGATCTGATTGGGGGTGCGTTTGAGGCAGTTGAATTGGATGCTAAAACAGCCATCAACCAAGCCACACACCTAGCGGCCGCGGTGTGATCACTGCCGCAATGCGAGCAGGAAACGCTACATTTATGAGGTAAATTCGACAATCGTGCTCGGAGTGGGGTCTTCCCCCGCACCGATTGTCGAGAGACAAATAGAATAGGAAAAGCGCACATGGCTCGATGGGAATGCATCGTCTGCGGACTGATTTACGACGAGAAAGAAGGGTGGCCCGATGACGGCATCGCACCCGGCACAAAATGGCAAGATGTACCTGACGACTGGACCTGCCCTGACTGCGGCGTAGGCAAAGATGATTTCGAGCTGATTCCCGGTTCTGAAGATGACCTGCCAGAAGACACTGATGCCAGCACTGATGGTCAGAGCGAAGCGCAAAGCCGCCACGTTGTTGTCATTGGATCGGGACTGGCGGGCTACGGCTTGGTGCGCGAGTTGCGCCGTAAAGATGACGCGGTCGCGATTACGGTCCTGACCTCTGATGGCGGTGAGGGCTACTCGAAGCCAATGATCTCCACGGGCTACACCAAAGATCTCTCGGCAGATAAGCTTACAGCGCAGACGGCTCCTGAGCTCGCTGAGCAATTGTCGGTGACGGTGCGCACGCGAACACAAATCACCAAAATCGATACCGATGCTCAAACCGTTCAGCTCGGTAATGGTGAATCAGTGGGTTATTCGGAGCTCGTGCTGGCGCTGGGTGCTGAGTTAATCCGCCCGCCAATCGGGGGCGATGCTGCGGATCAAGTCTTGGGTGTCAACGATCTTGACGACTATCGGCGTTTTCAGGATTTACTGGCGTCTCGTGGCGCTAAAAAGATTGCCATCATTGGTGCGGGGTTGATCGGTTGTGAATTTGCGAATGATCTCCTCAATGGCGGTTTTTCCGTGGAAGCTGTGGATCCCATGGGTTGGTGTTTACCGACGTTGCTGCCCGAGCCATCTGGGCGGGCGGTGCAAGCAGCATTGGAAGAAAAGGGCGCCACGTTTCATTTTGGGCCACTGGCAACCGAAGTGAACCGGAGCGAGACAGGTTACGTCGTATCCCTCAACAATGGAGAAACAATTGAAGCGGATGCGGTGCTCTGCGCTGTCGGTGTGCGGCCTCGCACGGCATTGGCTAACGAGGCTGGCCTACAGACTCAGCGCGGCATCGTGACAGATCGTCTGTTACAGACCAGTGCGCCACATGTTTACGCCATGGGGGATTGCGCGGAGGTGGCCGGACACGTTCTCGTCTACGTAGCTCCGTTGATGGCGGCGGCGCGGGCCCTCGCGGCCACCTTAGCAGGAGAACCCACGCAGGTCAGTTACCCGGCGATGCCGGTGGCGATCAAAACGCCGGCGTGCCCGATTGTAGTGTCGCCGCCGGAGCGCAACGCCGAGGGAGAATGGTCTTTTGAGGGTGACGCGCCCGATATCAAAGCGCTTTTTCGCTCAAGTGAGGGCGATCTACTGGGTTTTGCGCTCACTGGCCAAGCAGTCAAGCAACGAATGGCCCTCGCAAAGGAATTACCCGCCATTCTCGAGTGAGGCAGGGCACGCTGCGATGTAACGCGACGACCACTCGACGTAATGCGCGTGGAGCGTGTCGCTGCCATCTCAATGGGCCCTCGCCCGGTGTGCTGGCACCGACCCATTCAATTCTGAGTCGGTGCTCTCGTCGACAAGGCTCAGTGATTCTCCCTGCTAACCGGCCAGCAGTGCCTCAAGCTGTTCTTGATCGGCTACGAATCTTCTGATCCCATCGCTTAACTTGTCACAGGCCATGGCATCTTGGCTGTTGGCGAAGAGAAACGCGTTGTGACGGAGTCGCTCTGGTCGCGGCAGGTGTGTACCGGTGTCCTGCAACTGACGGGGCAGCGTGCCGTCGTCAGCCGCTAGCTCGCTCAGTAGAGTGGGGCTGATCGTCAGTCGATCACAGCCCGCTAGGGCTTCTACTTGACCTGTATTTCGGAAGCTGGCGCCCATAACGACCGTATCGTACTGGTGTGTTTTAAAGTGGTTGTAGATTCGCGTGACAGATTGTACGCCAGGGTCTTGCAGCGGATCTGCTACGACTAGGTCAGTGTGTGCGGTGTACCAATCGGTAATGCGTCCCACAAACGGTGAGATCAGAAAGACGCCCGCATCTGCACAGGCGCAGGCCTGCTCAAAACTGAAGATGAGCGTGGCGTTGCAGTGAATACCTCGTTGCTCCAGCGCTTCAGCCGCTCGGATACCCTCCCAGGTTGCAGCGACTTTGATCAGTACCCGGTCGGCGCTAATGTTGGCTTTATCATAGAGCTCGATGAGTTTCTCAGCTTTGGCGATGGTCGCGTCTGTATCGAAGGAGAGTCGCGCGTCCACTTCTGTACTGATCACGCCTGGTATCAGTCGATTGATCTCTGAGCCCACCGCCACCGCAAATTGGTCGATACGATCATCGATAGGCAGAGAACCGGTTTGTAGTTGGATGATCGATTCCCTGAACTCTGCCAGTGAAGCGGCTTTTAACAACAGCGAGGGGTTCGTCGTGGCATCGGTCGGTTTGAGCTTGGAGATGGCATCAAGATCTCCCGTGTCGGCAACGACAGTGGTCATGGTGCGCAGTTGTGCTAGTTTGGTCATGACTTTTCTCAGCTCGATGGCGCCATAAAATGGTCGCACTGTGACATGATCCGGTTGTTGGTCATGTCTTGGTTGAAGGTTGTATTGGGTGTAGCTTAGCAGAGACACGGGGTCGCGCCGCTGAATAAGTGAGCGACCTATCTGCTGTGACGATGACAGATTGCTGCGATACGCAGGACACTGCGCGATAAAGCGCGATAGTTATTTTTGATTCATATGACGAAGCAATAGGAGTGCTTATGCAAGCAATGCAGCTTTCTGCCCCAGGGGGGCTTGACCAACTCCGGCTTAATGAGATCACGCCCCGAGCGCCTGGCCTCGGCGAAGTGCAGGTCGAGGTCAAGGCCACCTCATTGAACTTCCACGATTATGCGGTGGTGATCGGAATGATTCCCGCAGCGGATGGTCGTATTCCGATGTCCGATGGCGCAGGTGTTGTCACGGCAGTGGGCGAGGGCGTCTCTGATTATGCGGTGGGTGATCGGGTGCTGAGTTACTTTTTTCCTCATTGGCCATCGGGCCGCCCCAGCCTGCCTTGCTTGCTGGGTGTTCCGGGTGATCATGTTGATGGCTTCGCGGCGCAAAGCGTCACCATGCCGGCTTCTGCCTTTAGTCGAATGCCCACCCATCTCGATTTTGCGGCAGCGGCAACCCTCACCTGCGCGGGGTTAACCGCGTGGCGAGCACTCGTGGTCGAGACAGATCTCAAGCCTGGCGATTGGGTGTTAGTGCAGGGGAGTGGTGGTGTGTCGGTGGTGGCACTGCAATTTGCTCGAATGATGGGTTGCCGTGTGATTGCCACGTCGTCATCCGATGCCAAGCTTGAGCGGTTGGGCGCGCTGGGTGCGGAACACCTCATCAATTATCGAGAGCACGCCAACTGGGGTGAACAGGCGTTTGAACTCACGGGCGGATGTGGTGTGGATTTAGTGGTCGAAGTCGGGGGGCCAGGCAACTTGCCTCAATCTATTAATGCTTTGGCGATCGATGGGTGCATCAGCCTCATCGGCGTGCTCACCGGCTGGGCCGGTGAGATGCCCACCGGCGAGTTAATGAGGAAAAATGGTCGCTTGAGCGGTATCACCGTTGGTAGTCGGGCAGACCACCTCGACATGATTGCCGCGGTCGAGGCCAATGATCTGCAACCGGTCATTGATAAAACCTTTGCATTACCGGAGCTGGCAGAGGCCTTTCGTTATCAGGAATCACAGCAGCACTTTGGCAAGATTTGTGTGAGCCTGTAGTGGCAGTGAGTGTTTGTGGAGACTTATTTTCCCTCAGTCTAAACCGGCTTTGAAGGGATTAGGCGGGGCGCCACCAGCAGGTTGGTATGCAGATGCAACAAAGTGACTGACGAGAGGGGAAGACGATGAGCAATATGATGAGCAGTACGATGAAAGGTTTCATGTTGTTACCCACGCTACTTCGCTCGATGGTATGACGGATGATTTCAACAGCCGCGCGCCCTATGTCATGTTCCCCGGAATGCCTGGCGCACACGTTATGATCCCAGCCGACGGCTATTACGAGTATCAGGACCCGCGCTAAGCAGCAGTTTGCGCTCAACGATAGAAACTCACGACTGAATAACGGAGAGATGTTATGACACTGATTAAAACCGCTACATTACTGATCGCAGCCCTGTTGATACCCGGTTTCGCAAGTGCCGGTCACCACGAAAAGGGCAATCATATGATGCTTGCCGCGCAACCCGGCCAAGTAATGGTCGTGTATCACTGGCCCTGTGCAGACGCTGATGCTGGACTGGCACTCCTGAAAGCGCTGATTGCCTATGAGCGCGATGCCTCGCCTTACCCCTACTCTGCGGCGCCCGCACTCCATGAAGACGGGGCAGTGGTGTCTGTCGATGTGCATGGTTCTGCTGAGTCAATGAATAATGCTCTGGCATGGCAGGCCGCCGATACAGAATGGCAGGCCCAGTTTGCTGTGATGGAAGCCACCTGTGGTTCTGCAGATGACCTCTCCTCACACGTGCTGACCATGCAGTAAGACAGCCCCATGAATCAAAGTGATCGATCCGGCTCTGGCCGGATTTTTTTTGCGTTGTGTGCGGGGGCGGTCAGGCAGTGGCGGGTTGTGGCGAGGCGCCGCTGGCAGAGGCGTTTGAGGCCTGCTGGGTCTAGTTAGGAGCCGGCTGAGATAGCTCAGAACCGATCCGTTTTCTCGTCGCGCTCTGCCTGCAATTGCCTGCGATGTTCCCAAATGGCGTAGGTCGCACCGATTAACCCAAGGACCATTAGCATCAGGACTTGCAGCGCGCTAAAGCCATACAGACCGCATTCTATGAGCCTTTCGAAAAAGGAGTAGGTGCTGACCGGACAGTCCATAGAATGCTCAGTGTCAGGAAACATCTCGAGTGTAACCGATCAGCGGAAAACGATGGCATTCAGTCTGACGGTGTGGCAATTTCCGCCTGCAGCGCGTCCAATTCATCCGAAGTGCCCAGCATGCTTGCCTCAATGTGATGCCCAAGCGCATATTGTGGGGGCACGATCTCAGGGTGTTCACCCGGTTGACCCGGGGGGGTGAAGTAACCCAAGGCATATTGGCCCATCGAGTAACCGATTAATTCTTGAAGCGGTTGGGCGAGATCTTTAGCGATCTCTGGAGGACACGTCAGATATTGATTTTCCTCCTGCCGCAACCAACCTAACGTATAGGTAATGTTGATGCCGATACGATCGTGTTTGCTGCGGTTTTCGCCACCACCATGAAAAACTGACCCTGAGTAAAGGAGTACAGAGCCGGCTTTCATTTCTGCCGTCGCGATCTGATCCGGGCTAATGTGCACATCGTCAGACCATTGGGTGCTGCCCGGCACAACCTGAGTCGCACCGTTCTCAGAGGTGAAATCGGTAATCGCCCAGATGGTATTGAACTGAGGTTCGACGTGCGCAAGGTGCTTACCCCACGCCCAGCGATCGCGATGGATCAGTTGCGCTGTTTCACCAGGGCTGATACGAATGATCTGTGTCAGATGCAGTTGTATCCTCTGGCAGTAGGGCTTTAAAAAAAGCTCAGATGCCGCGAGGATATCTTGGTGAGCGATCAGTTCACGACATTTTGCTGAGCGCACCATCAGGCCGCCGGTGCGCGTCGTTTTAAAACCGGCAAAATCGTCAGCTCCGAGATTGGACCCCTCCATGTAAGGGTCGGTCTCCTCCCTCAGTGCGGCCATGAACTCCGTGCTGATGACGTTGTCGAGGATGATTGCGCCATCTTCTTTGATGGCATTCACAATGGTGTGCGCGTCGGCTCCCATGGCAAAGTGTTTGATTTCGGGCATGTAGGTTAATCCTGTTTAGCTGAGCACGGCGATGCATTTGATTTCGATTTTTAGCGCTGGATCCACTAGCGCCCCAACTTGTACTAGGGTCTGACTCACTTCAGGCGCCTTGCCATAGATCATGTGTCGCTCGGTAAACAATGCCTCGACCTGAGCCATACAGTCATTGACGTCGGTTACGAACCAGGTTTCATCGACTATGTTATCCATGTCAGCCCCGAATTCTGCGAGAACAGACGCCACGTTCTGATACGCGAGTTTCATTTGTGATAACAGGTCCTCAGGGGTTGAGCCGCCGTCATCCATGCCTACCTGACCGGCTAGATAGAGGGTGTTGCCCACTTGAACACCCTGACTGAAGAGATCGGCATAGGGCCCGCTTCGGTGAAGTTTTTTTTGTAGGGTCATCGGCTTTAGCTCCGGTGTGTGATCTTCGTATTTGAATGGCCGGGCCGCGGTTTTGCCCGACAGCCCGTCATGTTTTGATGCCTTCTCAAACGCCTAAGGTACCACCGGTTGTCACTATTTTTGGTGCAATAAGTGACAAAACAAACAAATGTTTGGTATTGAGCTGCGACAGCCAGTAGTATCAACGCAGGAGAGAACGTTGGCGGTGATGGGTGTGCGGGGGCCCCTCGCTCCGATCTGATGATGGCAGTTGTGTTGAGCGAGTCGCTCAAGGGAGTGCAATGATGCGGATGTGTTTGAAAAACGGTTTGATAGCGTTGGGTGTGGTGTGTGTCTCGGGATGGGCGCACGCCACAATGGCTGCTGAGCGCCCTAACGTTGTCCTGATGCTGGCAGATAATTTGGGCTTTGGGGATATCGGCGCCTATGGCGGTGGAGAAATATTAGGCACTCCCTCTCCCAACCTTGATTCGTTGGCTGCTGATGGATTGATGCTGACCCAGTTTTTTGTAGAACCTGGCTGCACCCCGTCGCGGGCTGGCTTAATGACAGGCCGCTACAGTGTCCGATCAGGCCTCAATAGCATCATCGTCGCGGGCACTCCTCAGACCCTCAAAGATGAGGAATTCACCATCGCTGAACTCTTCAAAAAAAATGGGTACGCCACGGGCATGATGGGTAAGTGGCATCTTGGTCAGGAGGCGCAGAGTCTGCCGACGAATCAAGGCTTTGATTCCTATGACGTTGGCATTTTGGAGACGACTGACGGCACGCTGTACCCCGAATCCATGCGCAGGTCAGGGATGTCTGAGGCGGCTATCCAAAAGTCGCGGCCTTATATCTGGGCATCTAATGATTCGGGTGAGCTGGAGCGAGTCAGACCCTATGATCTGGCCTACCGCGATCAAATTGAGGGCGATATCGCTCGCGCGGCAAGCCAGTTCATCGAAGACAAAGCGCAAGCAGAGGCGCCTTTTTTTCTATACGTAGGTTGGTCGAGCGTCCATTATCCGACGGGCGTGTCTGACGCGTTTCGTGGGCGATCAGCGGCTGGACGCTACGGTGATATGTTCATCGAGCACGACCACAGTGTCGGTGTGGTACTGGACGCAATTGATGCAGCGGGCATCTCCGACAACACTATTGTGGTCTATCTCTCCGACAATGGTCCCGTCTCACATGAGGGTAATAACCACGATTTTCTGGGGAGCTCAGCGGGCCCTTTTAGGGGCGAAGTGGGAGATGTCTTAGAAGGATCCTTGCGCGTGCCGGGCATGGTGCGCTGGCCTGGCAAAATTCCTGCTCGTAAAAGCAACGAGATGGTATCAATTCATGATTTTCTGCCGACTTTCGCCGCCTTAATGGAGGACACTTTGCCCGCGGATCGACCTATCGATGGCCGAAACCAACTGCCTTTCTTTATGGGCGTCAGCGAAAAATCGGCACGGGAAGATTACCTCGCCTTTATCGATGGTGAGATCGGTGCAGTTCGCTGGCGGCACTGGCGGCTCTACCCTAAACAGATTGTTGCGTCCTCGGGTAACCCTTCAGCCCATGGCGTGTATGCCACTCGGGCAGAAGGAACCGGCTATCCTGCGATTTTCAATATCGCTCGTGATCCTCGTGAAGAGATGAATGTGGTCGGCACCGAGGCGTGGGTAATCGGCGCTTATATGAAAATCGTGGGAGAGTACCAGGCGAGCATCAAGGCGTACCCGAATCCGCAGGGGTTTTCCCTGACAACTTTCCCTCGCTGAATAGCGGCTGTCGTCACCGTGAGGCTGTGATCTGGCGGTGAAGGCTGTGATCATCGGCTCGGCCGCGCACTCATGCCGCTTGTTGTCGAAGCGCTGATTGCATCGCAGCAAAGCGCTTTCGCGTGATGGCCGGTACGGCGTTACTCTGCTGTCCCAAGATATGCGGATCAAGCGCCAACCACTTTGTGTCGGTGATCTTTTCTCGTTCCTCGGTGAGCGCCAGTATTGTGGCGTCACGTGACTCATAAAAATGCCAGGCCTCAGGCAACGGAGCCTTCCGTTCAAAGAGCATTCGGCTGCGCGCCTCGCGGTTATAGCGGTGTGCTCGGATCAAGCCGCGATTACTGATGATACCCGGGCCAGATTTTTCCACGGCACGTTGTTGCAGCATTGACCAGGCGTTGGGTGTGATGCCCACAATGGGCCACCATCGAAAATGCCAGTGAGCGCTGCGCTGAATAAACGCTTCCAGAGCGAGGATTTGCGCACTCATCGCGGCGCCCATTTTTTTGCCGAGCGCAAACTGTGCTTCGTATACGGACTGAAAGTAAGTTGCTTTGTCCATTGCTATTCCTTGTATCAAGCCTAACAAGGGTGAAAAAAAGCCCCGCAAGCGGGGCAAAAAGGAGTCAATCATGAAAACATCAATGAACCGTAATGGGTGCTGGGTCTGCAGAACCTCTCAGCGCATTGCAATGCATTGATGAACAGATTATGCGCGCGACTGACGCCAACGAGTTGTCGAGACGCGCCAACGCTTTGACCCGACGCGCCAATAAGAAGCGGGGCGTGCGACAGCGGTCAAGTGACGCAATTTACTGAGCGCAAATTGGTGAGCGTGTATCCAGCGAAGCCATCGACGTTAACTCGGTGCGCAGCAGGGATGCGCGAAGCAGGTCAGGGCGCAGTCAGCAAGAGCACAGTCAGCAAGAGCACAGTCAGCAAGAGCACAGTCAGCAA
>CAJWWJ010000006.1 GCA_913048575.1 uncultured Halieaceae bacterium | reverse complement strand
CGAACCCTATCCTGGCCTTCGCGCACTGGTTTCAGCCCTGGGGGTAAGCGGCATAAAGTGGGGTGTCGTGACGAATAAACTGTCGCGCTTTGCACACCCACTGATGGAAAAAATGAACTTCAACCCACCCGCTGATATCGTCATCACGCCGGATGATGTGAGTCACCCTAAACCCCATCCCGAATCACTCATACTCGCTTGCAAGCGACTCAACTGCCCACCCGATCGCAGCGTATTCGTCGGTGATCACCGTCGCGACATTGAGGCTGGTAAGGCGGCTGGCTGCGCTACTATCGCCGCCGCTTACGGCTATCTTGCTGATGGGGAATCGGCAACAGCGTGGAAAGCCGATGCCATTGCCTTTAACAGCCTAGAGCTATCACAGATGATTGAGAACCAGCTGCAATGAGCTTTTTACCCCCTCAATGGCAACCCTCTGATACTGAGCTTGCTAACAAAACCGTATTGATCACCGGAGCCGGTGGTGGGATCGGTCGTGCTGTTGCGCTAGCTTGCGCTAAAGTCGGCGCCGAAGTGCTCCTATTAGGTCGCAATGAAGCGGGGCTTGAAGCCGTCTACGATGACATCCTGAGCGCAGGGGGCCGCGAAGCCGGCATCATTCCACTTGAACTCAATACCACTGACGCCGCCCGCTACGAGGCCCTCGCTGAGCAACTGACAGAAGCGGACATCACTTTAGACGGGCTGGTTCATAATGCGAGTGTGCTAGGGGAGCGCCGATTATTAGCACAGACCTCACCGGCAAGTTGGCAAGAAGTCATGCAGGTCAATGTTTCATCGACTTTTTTACTCACGCGCGCGCTGATGCCGTTGCTGACGCACGCAGCACCCTCCTCCATTATTCTGACCAGTTCTGGAGTCGGGCGGCGGGGTAAAGCCTATTGGGGCGCCTATGCGGTATCGAAGTTTGCTACCGAGGGGTATATGCAGGTGCTGGCAGATGAGTTGAAAGCTACCAGCCAGATCCGAGTGAATAGCCTGAACCCGGGAGCCGTCAATACCAAGATGCGACGGATGGCGTATCCAGGAGAACAACCTGACACCAACCCGTCTCCCGAGGCGCTCACTGCTTACTGGGTTTATTTGCTCAGCGACGCCAGTCAATCGTTACACGGCGAGACGTTGAGTGCGCAGGACTAATTAGTGTTCCCAGCGACCCCGCCTGCCTGTCAGTCGTTTGCCCTTACCCGAAAAACGGTCTCGCCGTTCTTGTTCTTTTTTGGTGACACTCGCCACGTCCCGGGTAGGCACTCCCGCCATCGCATAAATGACGTCGACATCGCGTTGCGGCAGCTCTAAAGATTGCCCTTTTTTTAATTTCGAGGGCAGGAAAACTTCGCCGTAGCGCACACGCTTTAGGCGAGAAACGGTCGTCCCTTGGGATTCCCACAGTCGCCTGACTTCGCGATTTCTCCCCGCCATCAGTACGACGTAGAAGAACCGATTGATCCCATCACCTCCGCCTTCCTGAATGTCTGTGAAACGCGCGGGACCGTCGTCGAGCTCTACCCCACTTTTTAACCGCTCCAACATCGGTTCGTCGACCTTGCCCATTACCCGCACCAAATATTCGCGTTCAATCGAGCTCGATGGGTGCATGAGTGCATTGGCTAAGCCTCCATCAGTGGTAAACAGCAACACCCCCGATGTATTGAAATCGAGTCGGCCTACCGAAATCCACCGCCCGCTTTGAAGACGCGGCAGACTGTCGAAGACGGTCTTGCGACTCTCAGGATCACTGCGAGAACAAACCTCTCTCTCCGGCTTATGGTAGAGCAACACACGGACCTGATCCGCTGGCTCTCGGGCAAGGAGTTTGTCATCCAAGCGAACCGTCTGCTCTGCCGTGACGCGATCGCCCAGTGTCGCGACCTTGCCGTCTAACTTCAGGCGACCCTCTTCGATCCATTGCTCCATCTTTCGGCGCGAGCCAAAACCCAGATTCGCGAGCACCTTTTGAAGCTTTTCACCTTTATCTGCGGCGGGTATCGCCGCAGCGTTAAGACGCTTCGGGGGCTGCTTCGGGCGCTGCTTCGCCATCGCCTACCGTCTCCAGTTCATCGGCAGCACCATCAGTCTGGGTGCCAGAGATATCAGATGACTCCTCATCATGTGGAACGTCATCATGTGAAACGTCATCATTCGGTAGATCACCATGTGGGGGGTCGTCATTTTGAAGGGTAACGTCTGGTACCTCGGGCAATTCCAAACCCAACTCACCGGACAAATTGTCGAGCTCCTTAATTTCGGCCAACGGCGGTAATTGGTCCAGCGACTTTAAGTTAAAATAATCAAGAAACTGCCGCGTAGTGGCATACATTGCAGGTCTACCGGGGACATCCCGATGACCTACGACGCGCACCCATTCTCGCTCTAGCAGCGTCTTAACGATGTTCGTGCTGACCGCGACGCCGCGAATTTCCTCGATTTCACCGCGGGTTATGGGCTGACGATACGCAATGAGCGACAAGGTCTCCATTAATGCACGTGAATATCGCGCTGGGCGCTCTTGCCATAACCGGGCGACCCAATCTGACAAGTTTTGACGGACCTGAAATCGATAGCCAGACGCGACTTGAACCAGCTCATAACCGCGGTCCTCACAGCGCTCGCCAACGATCTTAATCGCACTTCGTAACTCCTCGGTGGACGGCCGCTCATCTTCTTCGAACAAAATTGCCATGCGCTGCAGAGACAGGGGCTCCCCTGCCGCAAGCAAAGCACCCTCGAGAATTTGCACCAAACCCGCTTCCATGTTCACTCCGACTTTACCTTGATGTGGATTGGGCCGAATCCCTCTGTTTGGACTAATTCAATCAGAGATTCCTTCATCAACTCCATCAGCGCTAAGAACGTGACGACGACGCCTAGGCGTCCCTCTTCGGGTCGAAACAGCGTCACAAAGGGGACGAATCCATCGCCTTTAAGCGTCTCTAGCACCTGCGACATCCGCTCACGCGTCGACAAAGATTCTCGCTGAATCTGGTGGCTCTGATACATCTCAGCGCGACGCAATACCTCACTCAGCGCCAGCAGCACTTCGCGCATATCGACCTCGGGCAGCGGACGCTCCGATCGAATGTCGGGTGGCGCAGCAGAGGCCTGCCACAGCTCGCGCTCTAAACGAGGCAGCGCCTCAAGGTCTTCCGCTGCTTTCTTGAAGCGCTCATATTCTTGCAAACGACGGACCAGATTAGCGCGCGGATCTTCCTCATCTTCTTCATTTTCAGTGGCTCTGGGCAACAGCATGCGTGATTTAATCTCAGCAAGCATCGCCGCCATCAACAGGTACTCAGCTGCCAGCTCGAACTGCATGGCATCCATCAGTTCAACGTAACGCATGTATTGCTCGGTGATCTGTGCCACGTCGATATCCAATATATCGAGATTTTGTCGACGAATGAGATAGAGCAACAGATCAAGAGGTCCCTCAAACGCCTCTAAAAATACCTCCAGCGCCTGCGGTGGGATATATAAATCTTTTGGCAGCTCGGTCACTGCCTGCCCTCGCACCATCGCGAAGGGCATTTCGGCTTGCTCTGGACGAGCAAAAACCGGTTCGGGCGCAGCGACGAGCGTCTCGTGGGACCCGCTTTCCTCGATGGGATTGGGCGATTGTTCAGGGGATTTCGTCACAGTTCGAGTATACCCTTAGGCGACCTCAAAGTCGCTGACATCACCCAATCCGCGTCTGAGAATGACGGGCAGCGAGGCGGTCAAATCAATGACACTGGTTGGTTCTAAACCACAAAATCCGCCATCAATCACCAGATCCACCTCATGCTCAAGTTGCTGACGAATCTCATGAGGATCAGATAGGGGTAGATCACCGCCGGGTAAGGCCAAGGTAGCGCTCATCAGAGGCTCGCCGAGGGCGTGGAGTAATGCCTGAGGAATCGGATGATCCGGCACTCTTAACCCAATCGTCTTTCGCTTGGGTTGAACCAGCCGTTTGGGGACATCGCGTGTGGCCTCGAGAATAAAGGTGTATGGCCCCGGTGTTGCGTGGCGCAGTAATCGATACACGGCATTATCAACGCGCGCATAGGTGCCTAATTCTGAGAGATCGCGACACACCAACGTAAAGTTATGGTCGTCTTGCAAGGCACGGATCCGGCGGATCCGCTCAACCGCTCGCTTATTGCCCAGTTGGCAGCCCAGCGCGTAGGCCGAGTCTGTAGGGTAAACCACAACCCCTCCTCCCTGAATGATCGCCACCGCCTGATTGATAAGGCGCACCTGCGGCGTCTCGGGATGAATCGCAAAAAACTGGCTCATATCTCTGTCTCGTGCCCATGGGGAGGCGCTGTTTGCACAGCGCTTGTACTCTGTCGCTCGCTCCAGCTACCGCTATCGACGACGTGCCCTATGGCGAGCGCGTTTCCGGTGGCGTTAACGTTATCTATAGTGTTTCCCAAACGCCCATCCCCTCCGGCATCTCTGCGATGCTCACGCCTAAACCCGCCCCATAAGGCGAGTCACGATGAAAATCTGAACCAACAGAAACACGCACGTTTCGGTCAGAAGCCAGCCGCCACAACTGCTCTACATCACCCGCCTTGGGCCGCCCATTAATCACCTCAATGGCACCCCCTCCTGCTTCACAAAACGCATCGGCCAGCGCGCGTAGGCGCGTCGCTGTCATGCGGTAATGCAGTGGGTGGGCCAGCACTGCCACTCCCCCAGACCGAGTGATCACCTCAACGGTATCCTGAAGACTTGGCCACAAGATAGAAATATCTCCCGGCTTACCACTGCCGAGAAATCGTTTGAATGCTTCCTGCTCACTGGCCACGTGCCCTGCTAACACCATCCACCGCGCGAAGTGTGGACGACCAATTTGCGCATCGCCTGCAACCGCCAAGGCACCCTCAAGCGCCCCCTGCATACCCGCGCGTTCAAGACGATGAGCAATACGCTCGGCACGGTCTTTACGCGCGGCATCCAACACCACAAGGTGCGCTTTCATATCTGCTGCCTGCACCTGAAAACCCAACCCCACAACATGAATGCCGACTCGGCCCCATTGGCACGATAGCTCCACACCACTGATTAGATCTAAGCCGGGCGGGCTCTCCTGATAAACGCTGAGATAACCTCGCACCGTATCGTGATCCGTCAACGCGAAACGGCTGACGCCTTCTTTTGCTGCTCGCTCGATGAGATCCGAAGCAGAGAGCGCACCATCAGAAGCGGCACTATGTGTGTGGAAGTCTATCAAGGCAATCTCTACACTGCGCTCAAACCAGGTGGCAATCCGCCCGTGAGCTGAGAAGGAGAGCGGGATTGTCTAACATTGCAACGGCGAAGGCGAGCGCTAGCACGCTGAATCAGACGACTACATGAAACAAATCTTAGAATTCCTGCCCATAGTGCTATTTTTTGGCGCCTACCAGATGGATGGCGAGACGCTGACAGTGGGAGCTTGGTCGCATACCTTCGACGGCATTTTCAGCGCCACTGCGGTCTTGATGATCGCCACCATCGCGGTCTGGCTAATCATGCTCGCCATCACGCGACGAAACGACAAGCGGCTCATGTGGATGATGGTAGCGGTCGTCGTTTTTGGAACGGCAACCTTAGTGCTGCGAGATCAACGATTCATTCAGTGGAAACCGACGGTCTTTAATTGGGTGATGGCCGTGCTATTTTTCGGCTCACAGTTTGTCGGTAAAAAAACGGTGCTGGAGCGACTGCTAAGTCAACAGCTGGTGCTCAGTGAGGTTATCTGGAAGCGCCTTAATGCGCTGTGGGTGACAAACTTTGTCACCGTTGGGGCACTCAACCTGTACGTAGCCTACCAATATGAAGAAGCTTTTTGGGTATCCTATAAATTATATTCCAGTATTGGTTTCATATTGCTGATGATGTTGCTCACGGTAATGATCGTAGCACCTCATTTGAGATCGGAAGACCAAGATATTGACCCAACACGAGATTCGTCATGACACTACTCACCATCGCTCGACGTGCAACCGTCATGCTGCTACTCCTATCATGCTGTTGGGCCACCGCCCTCGTGGCTCAGGAGACGCAATACATCAGCGATATGGTGCTGGTTCCAGTTCGCAGCGGGCCGGGGTCTGACTACCGCATCATCAACCGAGGGTTACCCTCCGGTACAGTGCTAATCGTTTACGGGCAGAGCGATGATGATGAGTGGATTGATGTGGAAAGTCCGGGGGGCACTAGGGGATGGATACGCGCACAATATCTGCAGGTGGATCCGCCTGCGGCGCTGCTGATCAACGACCTACGAGTGGAGCTGGAACAAATCCGGGGCGAGCAAAATCGATTGGTGAATCAACTCGACGCGAGCTCATCTGAAGCAGACAAAGCAGTTAGCATGGTCGATCAGCTTGAGCGCGAACTCGACACGACTCGCGTTGAACTCACTGAAATAAAACGTGTCTCAGCGGCAGCGATCGAGCTAGATTTGATGAACCAGCAACTGGTCGCGGAATTAGAGTCGGAAAGATCCGAAGCGGATTTGCTGCGCTTGGAAAATGTGCGCTTACGAGAACGTATTACCAATAATCAAATGCTAGACGGTGCTTTAGCCGTCCTACTCGGGGTCATTTTGGCCGTGATTGCACCACGACTATGGCCCAGAAAAAAACGACAAGACGGTTGGTCTTAATCAGGGAGAACACTATGAATTCATACCTTACTCGCCTGCGCTCACTGTGCGCTCTGCTCGTCTCGGTGTTGCTGAGCATCGGGGCTCTAGAGGTCTTTGCTCAGGAGTCGCTAGACGGTAATCCAAAAGTACTCGTGAAAACGACAGACGGTGACATTACTGTTGAGCTATTTGCAGATAAATCACCGATTACCGTCGAGAATTTTCTTCAGTATGTCGATGATGGCTATTATAACGGCACCGTATTTCACCGGGTCATCAGCAACTTTATGATTCAAGGCGGCGGCTTTACCTCATCGCTCGAGGAAAAACCGACCCGAGGCCCCATCGCGAATGAATCTCGCAATAAGGTGCACAATACTCGCGGCACGCTTGCCATGGCGCGCACTAATGACCCCAATTCTGCGACGGCTCAGTTCTTCATCAATCAACGCAGCAACTTACGACTCGATTGGACGCCCAGTAGTGAGGGTTATACCGTCTTCGGCGAGGTGATCGACGGTATGCAAGTCGTCGATATCATCTCACTGTCGGACACGGGTCCGGCACCTGCTAAGACCGCTGGGGGTGTCACCACTTTTCAAGACGTCCCTGTCAAACCCATTTCGATTTTATCCATTAGCCGTATCACGCCATGACGCAGCTCAGCATCAATCTCAATAAAATCGCGCTGATTCGCAACGCTCGTGATACGAAACATCCTGATCCCTGCGAGTTCGCAGCGAGCGTGATTCAGGCAGGAGCGCACGGCATTACGGTGCATCCCAGACCCGATCAACGCCACATCAGAGCAGAGGATTGCCTCCGACTGGGCGAGATGGGCGGCACCGAACTCAATATTGAAGGCAATCCCTTTGCCGCTGCACAGTCCGCCCCGCGTGCAGGCGTTGAGGATTATCCTGGGTTCTTGTCATTGATTGAACGCATTCGCCCTGAGCAAGTGACGCTAGTGCCCGATGGCAATGATCAACTGACCTCTGATCACGGCTTTGACATCACTCGTGACGGCGATCGTTTACGCCCTATTGTCGAGCAACTGAAGGGCTGGGGGTGTCGCGTGAGTTTATTTATGGACCCTGATCCCGCGCAAATCAGTCTGGTGCGCGCGCTCGGCGCGGACCGCGTTGAGCTATACACCGAAACCTACGCCCGCGCCCATGAGTGCGGCGAACACAGATCGTCACTCACTCAATTTCAGGAGGCGGCAGCTGAAGCGACACTTCATGGCTTAGGTATCAACGCAGGGCACGATCTTAATCTGAGCAACCTCCCTGACTTTCATATTGATGCGTTACTGGAGGTGTCGATAGGGCACGCTTTTACCATTGATGCACTGCGCTATGGTGTGGCCGATGCCATCAGTCGTTACCTGCAGGCTTTGGACGCTGCCGGGCGCCCCTGACGGCCTCGCGACAAGCTCTCCTTTGAATTTTACGGTAGACCCACAGCCGCCTTACCTCGTCCCTCACTCGAAAGAACCCATTCGATTGCTCTACCGGGATGAGCATCTGCTTATTGTCGATAAGCCCACCTTGTTGCTGAGCGTACCCGGGCGACATCCTCTCAATCACGACTGCCTGCTTAACCGACTGGACCGACAGTATCCCGGCGTAAGCGCAGTCCATCGCCTTGACCTCGATACCTCTGGCGTGATGGTCGTGCCTCGAACAAGGGCGGCGCTATCGGAACTGGCTAGACAATTCCAATCAAGACAAATCGACAAAACCTACTTCGCTCGCGTTGCAGGCTATCTATCGCCAGATACGGGCGAGATCACACTGCCATTGACGCGGGATTGGCCCAACCGGCCAAAGCAAAAGGTGTGTTTCACGACTGGGAAATCCGCTGTGACTCGATGGCGCGTGGTGGCGAGGGAAGATGAATCGACGGTTGTCGAACTTTTCCCTATCACGGGCCGATCACATCAACTGCGTATTCATTTGAAAGAGATTGGGCATCCGATTTTGGGCTGCGACTTTTATGCGCCGGAGGAGGTGCTGAATGCCTCACCGCGGCTGTTGCTCCACGCGACCAGCATCGCCTTTCGTCACCCGATTTCCGGTCACAAACTAACCGCCCACTCACCACCGCGATGCATTTACGCCGGCGCATAACAGATCATTTTTAGGAGCGCGCTGGATGCATTACCATACGCCCCATCTTGTGGTGGAGAATCGTGTGATTTCCTATGACCAAGCGGATCGAGAAATGGTTGTGGTAATCAAGCCCAATCATTCTTCGACCTGGCACCAGAATTTATGGCTACTCGCGGCGCTTGCCGTACCCTCGCTGGGTGCAGGCATTGGTTTTGCCCTAGCGGGCGCTTGGCCGATTCTGCCGCTGGCGGGCTTAGAGCTAACGGCACTTGGTGGCGCACTGTACTGGGTCAACTGGAAGCTCGAGTACCGACATGTCATTCATTTAAACGCTGATACTGTGATAATTGATAAGGGTTACTTTGTGCCGAAACGAACCTGGCAATTTACACGGGCAGACGCAGCACTGAGAGTGACGCCGGAAGCTCACCCTTGGCAGGGACCTGAGCTATGCGTTCATGACAAAGTATCCGAAACGCCAATCGGAGATTTTCTCAATCGCGAGGAATCTCTTGAGTTACTGGCGGTGCTGAGAAAAGAACTGCCCGTCAGAACGCACAGCAACGCCAGCGCCATAGACGCCTAAGTTAATGAGGGACACCGCTATCCAAACACCTGACAGAGCAAAGGTAGGCTTCATTTCACTGGGGTGCCCTAAGGCCTTGGTTGATTCAGAGCGAATCCTCACACAACTCCGTATAGAGGGTTATGACATCACCCCTCAGTACGAGGATGCCGGCGTCGTTATTGTAAATACCTGTGGGTTCATTGACGCCGCAAAGGAGGAAAGTTTAGAAACCATCGGAGAAGCGATCAGAGAAAACGGACGAGTCTTAGTCACGGGTTGCATGGGCCGCGGTGATGATGCCGATGCGATTCGGGCAAGGCACCCGAAGGTGCTCGGCATTAGCGGTCCTGCCGCTTACGAAGAGGTCCTAAGTACGGTTCGTGAGGTGCTGCCACAACATCACCAGCCCAACCCCCATCTGGACTTGATACCGGCCCAGGGCGTAAAACTCACGCCCCGCCATTATGCTTACCTCAAGATCAGCGAAGGCTGTAATCATCGTTGTCGCTTCTGCATTATCCCCAGCCTCCGTGGTGACCTAGTGAGTCGACCCATCGGCTCTGTCATGAGTGAGGCAGAGGGTCTTGTGCGAGCGGGTGTGCGGGAGTTACTGGTCGTTTCACAAGATACGAGTGCTTACGGGATCGATTTGAAATACCAAACTGACTTTTGGCATGGTCGTCCGCTGAAAAGTAATTTAGAAAGCCTAGCGTCGGCCCTCTCCGAGCTCGGTGTCTGGGTGAGGTTCCACTATGTCTACCCCTACCCACACGTCGACAAATTGATCCCAATGATGGCCGCAGGAAAACTGCTGCCTTATATCGATATGCCGCTTCAACACGGAGCCCGCAGTGTTCTTGAACGGATGAAACGCCCCGCCGCGGCAGAAAAAACTCTCGACCGTATCGCAAAATGGCGGGACATTTGTCCTGATCTCAGCATCCGCTCGACCTTTATTGTGGGTTATCCGGGAGAGACCGAAGAAGAGTTTGAATCGCTCTTGACCTTTATTGATCGTGCTCAATTGGATCGTGTTGGCTGTTTTCAATATTCTCCCGTCAAAGGTGCCGCCGCGAATGAGTTGCCCAACCCCATTCCCGAGGCGACCAAGGCCGCGCGGTGGGACCGCTTTATGGCATTGCAACAGTCGATTAGTGCGGCCAAATTACAACGAAAAATAGGATCCACTCAGACCATTTTGATTGATCAGGTCACAGAGGACGGCGCAATCGGCCGTACTTTTGCTGACGCACCTGAGATCGATGGCGTGGTGCATTTACCTGACATTACCGACTTTTCACCGGGTGACTTAGTCGAGGCAGAAATCTCTGCGGCAGATGACTACGACCTCTGGGTGTAGCGAGACGGAACTGCCATGAATATTGTCCTGCTGAAACCCGCCGATTGGATCGATGACGAGACCGTTGTGCTCGATGACAGACGTCATCAGCACATTGTGGCCGTCCTCAAAAGTCAGCCCGGACAAGTCTTAAGAGTGGGTGCGCTGGGCGGACAGCGTGGCAGTGGCACTATTTTAGCGATCGACGACAAAACGGTTCGGATCCATGTGCAATTAACACTGGCTGCGCTGCAGCGACATCCATTTGACCTGATCCTAGCGTTGCCTCGCCCAAAGATGCTCCGTCGTGTCTTTCGAACCGCCAGCGAAATGGGCGTCGCGCACTTGCATCTGATTCACAGCGCCCGTGTCGAAAAAAGTTACTGGCAGAGTCCTTTGCTGAAAGCCGATCGCATCGCCGCGGCACTGGAGGCTGGACTAGAGCGCGCTGGAGACACCCTGTTACCCGAAGTTCATCTGCATCGGCGATTTCGACCCTTTGTCGAGGATATCCTGCCCACTCTCGCGCAAAACCGCCCGTGCTGGATAGCAGACCGCAACGCGACTCGGGCCCTACGAGATGAAGCGAGGGCAGGCTTGGTGCTATTGGGCCCCGAGGGCGGTTTTATCCCCTTCGAAATTGAGCTTGCCGAATCTGTTGGCGCCCTGTGCCGACACCTAGGTGAGCGCACGCTGAGCGTCGACACCGCAGTCGCTGCAGCCCTCGCGCAAGCACTACCGCAACCGGTGGGCTAAACGACCGTCTCATCTGTTGCCGCCACACCGACCCCGACTGCACAGCTAACGCCTGTCCCACCCATACCGCAATAGCCGGCGGGATTTTTGTGGAGATATTGCTGGTGATAATCTTCGGCAAAAAAGAACAGCGGCGCCTCACAAATTTCGGTCGTGATCTCGCTGTGACCTGCCTGACTCAGCGCTACCTGATAACTTTGTTGGCTAGTCAAAGCGGCTGACTTTTGGGATTCAGTCGAATAATAGATACCCGACCGGTATTGAGTGCCCCAATCATTCCCCTGGCGCATACCCTGCGTCGGGTTATGGTTTTCCCAAAAAATAGTCAGCAGATTTTCGTAAGTCATCACTGCAGGATCAAAAATAATCCGCACGACTTCGTTATGCCCGGTCCCACCCGAGCAGACCTCCTGATAGGTCGGGTTGGGCGTCAGCCCGCCGGCATAGCCCACGGCCGTCGTGTAAACACCCGGCTGACGCCAAAAGAGTCTCTCAACGCCCCAAAAACACCCCATACCGAACATTGCTTCCGCCAAACCCACTGGGTAGGGTGGTTGCAGTGGCACAGCCAACACCGCGTGATTTTGGGCAATAGGCATGGGGGTGTCCCTACCCGGGAGAGCAGTAGCTGCGTCAGGCAGCGCGTGTTTACGTCGTAATTCCATCCATTTCACCCTTTCACCCCTCACATTTGCGGCAACATTCGCTTGCTCAGGCAATCTTGCTTAATTTTTGTCATAATAGCGGGCTATTTTAACAACTGACAGTAAATCCCGTCTCCGGAAAGAAGCAGATCAAGACATCGCTGCATGCTCCAGGAAGTTGCACAACAACAGGGGACGGGGGGAAATAAAATGAAAACAAAGACAACTAACAACACTTTCAACGCGGAAGATTTTTCAAGCCGAAAGCTACTGGATCTAGTAGACGAAACGCCCAGTAAGGGGCGACACGCGCTCGGTCGAGACGCACTGCAGGCCGTCATCTCCGAACTTGCCAGCCGGCGGCATTATCTTCAAGAATTGCGCGATCGCGGCCTGCTAGCGCCCCGTTCTTCTCTTTAGGCACGTCGCATTCCCAAGGAGATCAGTCAGCCAAAAACTCAGGAAATTACCCGCTTTCTGAGTAAAACGCGTGCGATCAAGGCCATTACTGCTCGCCAAAGTCGCATCATTTTTGCACTCGACGCCACGGCCAGCCGAGAGCCCACATGGGATCAGGCACGTCAATTACACAGTGAGTTATTTTCGGCCGCGTTGAACGAGCAGACATTAGCGATACAGCTTTGTTACTACCGAGGCCTAGGCGAATTCTTTGCTAGTCATTGGCTGACGCAAGCCGGAGCATTGCTCGATCAAATGAGTTGCGTCACCTGCGAACCCGGGGCAACTCAAATTGGCAGGGTAATTCACCACGCCCTTGAGGCCCACTCTGCCTCCCAGCCATTACGAGCTGTGATCTTGGTAGGTGACGCCTGCGAAGAATCGCCAGAGACTTTAGCCTCCTTGGCGGGTCGATGCGCCATCAAAAAAATCCCCCTCTTTCTTTTTCAGGAAGGGCGCGACGCACACACTCGGGCCATCTTTGAACAACTGGCGCAATTAAGTCACGGAGCTTATGCGCCGTTCGATGCAAGCAGTGCTGATCAACTCCGCACCCTACTGGCTGCCGTGAGCCGATTTGCCCAAGGCGGTATCGCGGCGCTGCGCCGATCGAATACGCGCGGCGATCGAACGCTGCTGAGCCAACTCGAAAAAACGCCATAACGAGTCACTAAAACAGATAGAATTACAGCGGCTCATACGTTCATCACAGGAGGCATAACCACCGTGCCAAGAGTTATTCTGCTCCTCGTCATTGTCTTCACGCTGGTCGTATTAGTGCGGCGTGCACAACAGCAACCACCGCACAAGCGGCGTGCCGCGTATCTACAAATCATCGTCGGTAGCGCGGTGATTGGCGTCGTCATCCTGACGTTGATGGGCAAGATGCATTGGGTCGGCGCTGCGTTGACCGGTCTATTGGTGGCGGCTCGGCAGATGCTGCCTGTATTGGTGCGACTGCTCCCCGCGCTGGGTAGCTTGCGCACATCTGGCGCCAGATCATCGAGTAAGCAATCCGAAGTGACATCACGCATCATCAAAATGACACTCGATCACGACAGCGGCGACCTTAGTGGCGTCGTATTGGAGAGTACCTTCAAGGGGTGGCTCTTGAGCGAACTCAATCGACAACAACTCGATGAGCTGCTGAGCTACTGTCAGCATGAAGACACCGACTCTGCTCAGCTACTGGCTAGCTATCTTGAACAGCGTTTCCCAGAGGATGCGCAAGACCGTGAAGAGACGGACCGAGGAGGAGAAAACGGCCCTGCTCCATCGAGTCGTGCGGAGGCCCTTGCGGTCCTGGGATTGCAGGATGATGCAACCGAGGAAGACATTATTGCGGCCCACAGAGCACTGATTCAAAAGTGTCATCCCGATCGAGGCGGCAACGATTATCTGGCCGCAAAAATTAATCAAGCGAAAGATCAGCTACTCGGCTGATAGGCCCGCCAGCAGACAGCACAGCTTCGACGACCACTCGGGTATTCCTTCGCTGATGCGGTTGCACTGACATGATTTCACCGAGATGATGCCACTGATCTGACATATCGAGACTGTTCGGCTCGGCGGATTGATTACACTATTTGCTCGAACTATTTCTTAGGCACTATTTGATGACATATTTTCATGCATGACAGTTTGGAGACACGCTAATGAGTGGTGCATTTGTTATTCGCAATCAATTGGGACATTACTGGAGCAAGCCGGGCGATTGGATATTGGGTGACCGCTCCGCTCAGGTGGCCTTTTGGGAGCACCATGACGAAGCGGTCAACATGCTATTTGAACTGGGCTCTAAAGATACGGCGCTCCGTGGCGATGTTGTGCTGTGTGGCATAACCAATAACAAACCCACGGACCTCGAGATCAGTGCGCATCCCACGCCAGCACCCGCCGCGCAAAGTCCAGACGAAACGCTTGAAAGCGAAGCAAATGTCCCAACCTAAGAAAGACAGTCTGTCATTGCACTGCAAGGAGCGCACCGAATGAGAATTCTGCTGTTTTTAGCGACGAACATCGCCGTCCTAGTATTAGTTAGCCTCATTTTTAATCTGCTGGGTTTAGAGGGTATTTTGGCTAGCAACGGGGTTGACTTGAATCTCAGCAGTCTCCTAATTTTCTGTGCCCTGTTTGGCTTCAGTGGCTCTTTTATTTCGCTGCTACTGTCCAAATGGATGGCCAAAAGAAGCACCGGCGTGCAGATCATCACATCGGCTAAGTCTCGTGATGAGCAGTGGTTGCTCGAGACGGTGCAGTCACTTGCCAACGAGGCCGGTATCGGGATGCCGGAGGTCGGTATCTTTCCGTCTGATGCGTCCAACGCATTTGCCACTGGGTGGAATCGCAATAAGGCGCTCGTTGCCGTCAGCACAGGCTTGCTTCGACGTTTCGAACACTCCGAGGCACGGGCGGTGCTAGCACATGAAATCGGACACGTTGCTAACGGCGACATGATCACACTGACGTTACTGCAAGGTATTGTGAATACCTTTGTGATGTTTTTTGCCCGCATCATAGGCCACACCGTCGATCGCGTCATTTTCAAAACGCAGCGCGGTTATGGTTTCGGCTATTTCATTGTCACGATTCTGGCAGAAATCATTTTGGGCATTCTCGCCAGCACCATCGTGATGTGGTTCTCGCGCTTTAGAGAATATCGAGCTGATGAAGCGGGTGCTCAGTTGGCGGGCAGTATTAATATGATCGCCGCATTACAGCGCCTCAAGGCAGAGCAGGGTCTCGCCGGGGATCTGCCGGGCGAGATGACTGCATTCGGTATTCGCCCAGCGAAAGGCTCAGGTCTAGCGGCACTACTCAGATCGCACCCGCCTTTAGACGACCGAATTCTGGCGTTGCAGCGTCAATGAATGCCCTCACTTGGGTCATCACCACACTCCTATGCGGCGTCATCGGTGCGTTCTCGGCATCCGCGAATGCAGACCAGACCATCAACTATCTCAGCTTCGCCACGGAGGACGAGGCCAACACCACTGAAGTCTTTCAACGGGCGAGTCCCGCTGTGGTTTTTGTGACGTCGAGTGAGCTTCGGCGTCAACGCTTCTCCCGCAATATTATGGAAATTCCCCGTGGGGCCGGATCAGGTTTTATTTGGGATGCGGCTGCCGGTCTCATCGTCACTAACTATCACGTCGTCGCGGGTGCAGATCGACTGGCTATTACGCTGCGCAATGAGCAACAGTATGCGGCAGAGGTAGTGGGTCTTGCGCCGGAGCGAGATCTCGCTGTGTTACGTATGATAACGCCACCCGATGGACTCACGTCGTTGCCATTGGGGGACTCATCCGAGCTCTCCGTAGGCCGCAAGGTAATGGCGATTGGCAATCCCTTTGGACTGGACACCACACTGACGGTTGGCGTCGTCAGCGCTCTAGATCGGGAAATTCAGTCTCCGAGCAACCGCGTTATCCGCGGGGTGATTCAAACAGATGCTGCTATCAACCCAGGCAATTCAGGGGGCCCACTACTGAATTCGCTTGGACAGCTGATCGGCGTCAATACTGCCATCTATTCTCCCAGTGGCGGGAGTGCCGGCATCGGCTTTGCGATTCCGGTCAATACCGTGACCGAAGTGGTTCCACAGCTGATTGCCTACGGAAAAATCATGCGACCTGTATTAGGCGTCGAGTTAGCGTCTGACCGCTGGCTTAGACAATTTCGCGTTGAAGGCGTACCCATTGTAAGAACCTACCGTGGGTTCCCCGCCGAAAGCGTCGGCATGATTGGTGCACGCAGAGGCGATCGGGGTGAAATCATTCTCGGTGACGTTATCACCCATATTGAGGGGAATCCTGTTACCAGTAACGATGAGTTTCTGACGGCAATGGAACAGCATCGCGTCGGAGACACTATTGCGGTAACGACCCTACGTTTTGGCGAACAAAAGCGCTTTACCATCGAGCTATCAAACGCGCAATAATGCGCCGCTAAGGCTTGTAGCGCGCAGGCCAGCTAGCGGGATCGATCGACTCTTGCGGCAGTGAATCACAATGAAACCGAGGCGAATTTCCCGCTGCCAATTGCTGCTCATAATCTTTGAGTAAGTGCATCGCGATCGGGTACAGGGCCCACAATGCCAGTAAATTCGTCAGCGCCAACAGCGCCATAGTTAGATCGGCAAACCCGAAGACAGTGCCGAGATCCTGCACCGATGCCCAAGCGATCATCACTAAAATACAGAGTCGAAAAACCGTTACTGCATGGCGCCCCAAACGATCGAAATAAGCAATGCTGTTTTCACCCAGGAAACTATTGTAGGCAATCGTCGTCGTCGCAAATAACACCAGCGCAATACTCACCAACGCTTCGCCTGCAGGCCCCACGTGCTCGGCGACCGCCATCTGGGTCATGGCCACACCGGCCACCGATTGACCCTCGGACGCGAACGCCGATGACATCATGATAATGAGCGCTGTGGCGGTGCAGAGCACAATCGTATCGATGAACACACTCAACGACTGAACCAATCCTTGGGATATCGGGTGAGGCACATCGGCTGCCGCCGCCACATTGGGCACCGTGCCGAGTCCCGCTTCATTTGAAAACAGTCCTCTTCTTGCGCCCTGCGTAATAGCTGCCGCCATACCCCCTCCAAAGGCCTGTTCCAGACCAAAGGCAGACGAAAAAATGAGTCGTAATGCCTCGGGAATCTCTGAAAAATTCATGACCAACACCACGATAGCGAGGGACAAATAACCCACCACCATAAAGGGCACCACGACCTCAGAAACTCGGGCTAATCGACGAATCCCGCCAAAAAGAATCACCGCCATCACCAGCGTCATCACAGAACCACTCACATGAACTGGCACCCCAAACGCAGACTCAATTGAAGTCGTCACGACGTAGCTCTGCACCGCGTTGAAGCCAAATCCGACGGTAAAGAGCAGTAACAGGCTATAAATCACCGGTAATACCTTCCAACCCAGGCCGTAACGCATCACGTAAGCAGGCCCGCCTCGGAACGTTTTGTCTGCTTCACGGCGCTTATAAAGCTGAGAGAGCGCGCACTCAAAGAGACTCGTGGCCATGCCCAGCAACGCAATCAGCCACATCCAGAACAAGGCGCCTGGGCCGCCCAAGGTAATCGCCACGGCAACACCCGCAATATTGCCGCCACCCACTCTCCCCGCCACACTGACAGCAAGCGCTTGCAAGCTCGAGATACCGCGCTCGCTACCTTGCCACTCGATGGAAGAAAATACCGCTAAAGTGCGTTTAAACAGTCTCAGCTGAACGCCCCGCGAACCCAGCGTAAAGCGCACGCCAATCGCGAGTAACACGACAATCAAAATGTAAGACCAAAGCCAGTCGGTCACCGTCATCAACATGGTAATCAGACCAAGCCAGAAATCAGAATAATGGCAACCGCAGGCACCGCAATGAAGCGCGTTAACCAACGCCAAACGCCATACCATCTGGCGTCGTCAACCAACTCATTCTCGCTGTGCTCGCGGTGCATAAACCACCCTGTGAATAAGGCCACTAATAAGCCCGCTAATGGCAGCAATAATTTATCGTAAAGCGCTTCCGTGAGCTCATTAAAATTCAAGCCCATCAGCCGATAACTTTCCCATACGTTGTAGCTCAGCACTGAAATCACGCTGAGAGTGGTCACGGACCCCACTACCAGCAGCGCGCTTTGTTGGCGCGAGACGTCCAATCTCTCCTTAGTCCAGCTGGTCACGCTTTCCAACAGCCCAACCATTGAGGTCACACCCGCTACCGCTAACATGATGAAGAAAAGCACGGCGAAAATGGCACCCCCCGGCATTTGCGCAAAAGCGACCGGCAGCGTCTGAAAGATCAAACCAGGACCACTGGCCATATCAAGACCGAAATGAAATACCGCTGGAAAGACCACAAATCCCGCTAACAACGCGATGAGCGTATCTGCCATGACGATGGTCGCGGCACCCCGCGCGATAGAAAAATCGCGAGGCAAGTAAGCCCCGTAAGTCATCATCCCCCCCATCCCCACACCAATGGAAAAAAAAGCTTGTCCGATAGCAGCGAGGAAAGTCGCACCCGTCACTTTGCTAAAATCAGGTGTGAACAACCATTGCAAGGTTTCGACAAACCCCCCGGCAAAATAGTTGTAAATACTCAAGCCAACTAACAGCGTAAACATCAGCGGCATCATGACCGTCACGGCACGCTCAATGCCTGAAGTGATGCCCGCGTAGATGATGGAGCCCACGATGACATTGCCCACTAGGGTCCACAACATCATCGATTGATTATCCGTTAGCAGACCTGTGAAAGTTGCTTCGGCAATGCCGGCATCAAAACCCGCAAAACCCGCCGACAGCGCACGCGCAAGGTACCAGAGTACCCACCCCACAACCACGGCGTAGGTGATAGCAATCGTGTAAGCCGTTGCCACGCCCATACCACCTACTATGCTCCAGCCCTTGCCGCGACCAGACTCCTTCGCCACGACCGCCATGGACCGAGGTGGGCTGCCGCCGCCACGTCGACCGACCAGCAATTCTGCCATCAAACATGGAATCCCAATCGCCAGCGCGCACAAAAGATAAATCACCACAAAGGCACTACCACCGTTTTCACCTGTGACGTAAGGGAATCGCCAGATATTGCCGAGACCGACGGCAAAACCCACTGACGCCATCACAAACGCAAAGCGGCTGGACCACATCGTATTGCCTGCTGCTACCATCTAATGGACTCCTGAATACGCTGATTCACTCAACGGTTAGTACTGGCATATCAATAAACTACGCGCTATGACGGCTCCCCTCAGCGACGTCGCCGACAAAGACACCCTGCAGATCAAGAGGAGACTACGTCATCCCACTAACAACGCATAGCGTAAACCTCAGTACTGCCCCGTCAATGACACACTGAATCCGTCTTGATTGGGGATCGCGATCATCGACATCGCCTGACGAAAGGCGTCATCGCGCGCCACCGGCCCCGTCGCCTCGACTGAGATCTGATAATCCGTCGCTGTGGTCGATACATTTCCCGAGAGTTCCAAGGATCCGGCAATCGTTTTAAGCGCCCCTACCGTCCCCACACCCACGGTATCAGCGCTGGAAAAGTCGATTTGATAATCGCCAAGTGGGAGATTACCCGAGCGTGCCGTCCATGCGCCTCGTAGCAAGCGCACAACACCTTCAGCGTCCACAATATGACCCTCATCGATCGCAATCTGCGCAAACTCTCCGGACAAGACACCACCTAAGTAAAGCGGAACAAACGCCTTGAATAATTGCGTATTAATGTTGAACGCAGCGTCTTGGAGCACTATCGATCCGCCTAGCCGATAACCCAATTGTGCGCGCAGCGCCTGCCGCCCCCAATCGCTTGATAGCGATAGCGGTGCCCCCCCCAGTATTCGCCAAGGTTGTAGTCGCCATTGCACTCGACCAAGCATCAGTGGCTGCTGATCGATCACAACCCAGGCCCTTGCTGCACGCCCCGACCAAATCGTTCCTGATACACCGGTCAACGTCACGTTGTCAGGCAAGACACGCGATATAGCGCGCGCTGGAATCTGCGATAGCAGTAATGTCATAAAAACAAAAACAGCCAAGATGCGCCAATGTCGTGAGATCCATTCCATCGCTCAGGCGCCTGACACTCTTAGCGTCGCGTTTACTCCACCGTTATTACCCGCGCTACTGATAGAACCATCAATCACTACTAATCCAGATGAGCCCTCGATTTGCTCGAGAAATTGCAGCAACCCGTCGAAGGCTATCCCCTCAAATCGTATCTGCACCTCTCCTCGACTATTAGGCTGAAGACGCTTTACGGGCAGCCCCAAGGTCTCACTCAACTGACTGAGAGTCCGGGTTAAGTTGACCTGTGCGCCACCCCCATCGGCTCGCAGCGCCGCCAGTTGCTCAACCTTAAGGTCGATCCGCGATAACGTCGAGGCTAGCGCTTCATTGCCTGCCATTAAGCGTTGCCGCCGTCCATCAAGCTCGACGAAGATCACTTGTATAAACACCCACACGCCTAATACGGCGGCCAATATCATTAGGGCCATCTGATCTCTCGCAACGAGTGATTGAAACCATTGCCGTATCACGGTGTCTGCACCCGCAGGCGCGCCACCACGCCGTCGCTGCGAGCGTTAGAATTTTCTAACTGGGCACTGAACGACTGTGCTTTCAACTGCTCACGCACCTGCTCAACCGACTCGAAATTTGGCGCCGACAAACTCAATCTCAGATCACCTTTGCCGCTGTAGTTAAGTGCCGTCAATTGAATACCGTCGACCTGTTGAATAGCGGTGAGCAACGCGACCATGATGGGCGTGAAAGCGCCTCTTTGCGTGTTAGCGCCAAATTCTCCCAACTGTCTGTTGAGCTGCTTTTCTACATCAACGACTGCACCCCGTGGATTAACCCGACGATAACTCGCTTGAATCGCCTGACGCAGTTCGAGGTCTTCTGCTTTGAGCATCTGATAATCTGCGACTGACAACCCTGTTTTTAAAATACAGGCCACAATGAGCGCGAGTGCAACACGCTGCCAGACGGCCCACCACCGAGCCAATGGTAGACGGGGCGCAAACTCACCCTGACGCAAATCAGGCCCCGATGGATGAGAACCGGCAATCAATAAAGCCTCTGAAAAACCACCTTTTCTCCACTGAATCGCGTCATGTAATGGTGCTGGAATGGTCGCTTGAGCCAGTGCTTGATCGGCTGTGTAAACAATCAACGTTTGCTCCTGAAGCCCGATACTCGCCATCAAATCAGGTAGCAAGGCGTGTTCAATACGCCCTCCCTCTGCCTGGCCCCACCGCATCACAGCATGCTGCTCTTCAAACACCACGGTGCATTGTCCGGGCGACCACGGCAAACACAGTGCCTCAGAGACCCACGGCACATTCTGTAGAGCGTCGGGGAGCTCTTCGGACCAACCAGCAATCGTCGCACGACCCACGACAGCAATACTGTGCAAATCATCATCGACTCTGAGCGCCGCGAAGTGCAACTGTGCGACGTCCTCCAGCAGTGATTCTTCTAACATAAATGGCAACGCACGCTGCAGATGCTTAACCTCTTCAGGCGCGACCGATAACGTCAAAGAGCGCACTGCGTCAGCGGGAAACGCAACGCAAAGGTTGTCGGGTAGTGTGGCAACAGCAGGGTCAAACCGCTGAGGCGCATGACCAGAGCGAATCAGCAGCCCTTCCCCCTGTTGCCACCGCATAACGTTCAAATTGTTATTGAGTTGACTCATCATGAGCGCAGTGACGCGGCCGGCACCAATTGGTTCAAAAAGACAGACAGCATCATAGCTCGCCCTCAGATCTAAAAACAGCGACCGCCATGTCAGTCTCTCGGTGGAGCACTGTGAAAAGATGTCGCTGTCGATCAAGTAGCTCTACCGACGCATCCAAAAGAAACCAGTCACTGCGGATATCTAGTAACGACTGGAGTTCAGCGGACGGCCTGCCTGCCAAAATAGGATCGGCGAGCAGGTCTGCGACCTGAGCGATACCACCCTCTCGTCGACTTTCGACCCAGCGCTCTGCATCGATGACCGGCAGTGGTGCCCACTGATCGTCAGCATTGAGGGTTCTCAGCACCGGCAATGGCGCGGTGAGAATATTCAGACGCGTATTACGCTCCGGCCAGACTGTGACCAGTGGCGCTAATGCCTCATAGATCTCAGGTGTCATCCCTCGTACAGACCGCAATTCGCTGACGCTGGCTAATGCGCGATTGGCAGGCAAGTAGGGAAAGTCAGCATATCGGTACTCATTAGCCTCGGCGCCATCTCGTCGCCGATTCGTATCGGGATCAATGAAATCGCTGATCGCCTCGGTCAACGCCATCGCCTCGTCTAGCGGCAACGACGCCTCATTCAGTGCCTGCAGTAGGCGGATCAAGAGCTTTTGAGTTGGCGTCCAGCGACCCGCTTCATCGCCCGAGACCTGATCCACCGATTCGTTTTGTTGCCTCGACTGACTAACAGGCTCGCTCTCGACTCCGGCACTCGCACTCTCTGAGCCGCCATCGCTAACCCCTTCACCCCCAGAGGGTGGGCTTTGCGTGGCAGGGTCACTCACAAGCATGTTGAGGTTGATGCGCCCCTGTAGATCGGTTAATTGGCCCGTCATCCACCCCCCGGCATCTAAAGGATAAGGGGTTGCGGGCTGCGCCCATAGCTCGCCTAAATGATCAGCGGCTGTTGCGCTGCGCGCGTCAAGCAAATGGTCCGCCTGTAATGCCAGCTTCGCTAATTCTTCGGCACCGATTAAATAAGCCCAAGCCTGCTCAGAGAAAAGCTGATTTGTGCCACGCTGAAGTGCCAGGGAGAACTCTCGCTGCAAAGCGACCAGCAACGTTGCCGACAACGCAAAAACCAGCATGGCAATAATCAAGGCCGCGCCCCGCTGAGGTCGGCTAGCGTTAAGAGGACGGCAGCACATAAAGCCTCCTTATCTTACCCGCCCTCGCCAACTCCAGCACAATCTCGATAGCAGCGGGGGTGGGCAATTCAAGACCCGGTTGCGATACGTCCAAGGTCCAATTGTCGCGCCAGTTGCGATCATCGATCACGTCATCGCGATCGCTCTTCAACTCAGCAATCGCCGGCAAGAACCGCACCTCAAACCCTACCACGTCATCCAGCATGGCAGTCTCGATTGCCTCTGTGCCTGGCGTTCGGTCTAATACAGGGAAATGCGCTCGCCAGAGCGCGTCGTCCTCTATCCACCAGCGCACGCGCTGCAACGTGCTGCGTGGCGCGCCAGTTGAGTTATGCCAGCCTGCTCGCGTCAAAGTGAGCGGGTAACGTGAGAGCACACCCCCGCTCAACGCCGGTGCTCGTTGATCGAACTCGTCGACTATCGATCGATTGACCACTTGACGAATATCACGCGATAGCAAAGTCAGCGTTTGATTAATTTGTTGTGCTCGAACCGTCGCACTGCGCACGCTCTCGGCACCAGACAGGGCTGACGACAAAGCACTATATGCCACCACCGAAATCAACGCGGTAATGGCCATAGCCACCAGCACTTCTATCAGCGTGAAGCCTAAGCTGGTTCGCCTAACGCCCACGATTCGCTCGCACCACAGTCACGTAGCCGTCCAATACATGTAAAGGCGTGGTGAATCCATCTTCACTGTCCGAAACAGTCACTTCGTAGCGAAAAAAGCCAGGAACCTGAGTGCCTTCACTCTCACTCCACCAGTACCAAATGCGGCCCGCCATTTCCTCACTGCCTGTAATCAGGCCAGTTTGTAGCGTTCCCTTCGCGGCCGCGACCAAGCGCAACTCAGCAAGTCGGTTTGCTGCAATCCACTGCGCTTGAATACGATCTTGCAAGTAACGCGTTCCATCAATCTGCTGAGATAAAGTGAGCAAGAGTGCAGGGACCGCTATCGCTACCACTGCCAACGCCACCATCACCTCTACCAAGGTAAAGGCTCGATTGCGAGATGGACGAGATAAGCGGTTACTCCTCAATGGGTGGCTCCCCATTGGGCAACAAGTTCATACGACCCAATAAATCCCACTCGAGTCGATACAACAGTTCACCAGTGAGATCATCGAGCCATTCGATTGATCCCGGTGTCACTTCGCCTCCCGCCCACATGATAATTTGTGGTGCCGTTTTGAGAGTCGGATCATAGACAGGGATCTCGACGCTGGGCTGCCCTTCTAAATTCAGCAGTAGCTCAGTGCCTGCCATAAAGACAAAAGGCACAAACACCTCCGTGCCGGCACGGGGCGACGCCCAACCCTGTTCAAAGCGCCGCAACCAAATACCCTGATATCGTGTGTTTCGAGCGGTGGAGTCAAAGGCTATTAACAAACCATGGTCGGCGGCAGACAGTTCCGCCTCATCACCAGAAAACGACAGTAAATTTGCGAGATATCGGACCTCGCCATCCAGCTGTAATTCTGCACCGCCACGCCCAACATTAAGACTGACCACCCCGGTCAGTAATACGATGACAAGTATCGCCACCAGCAATTCGATGAAGCTAAACCCACGTGGCGTGACAGAAGACATACCCGAAAGTGATGTGACGGCGACGCCGCTAACCTTCACCCTCGTTCCAATTACCGATGTCGGCGTTTTGATTCTCTCCTCCAGGCAAGCCATCAGCACCCAAAGAGTAGATATCAGTCTCGCGATATTCGCCGGGAGAGAGGTATAAGTAAGGGCGTCCCCAAGGGTCTAGTGGTAATTCTGACAGGTAGCCTCCTCGCTTGAAGTTGCGCGGTTCCGGAGCGAGCGTACTCGGACTCACCAATGCCTCTAGCCCTTGCTCTGTGCTGGGATACACAAAATTATCCAGTCGATAAATTTTCAGTGCCGTTTCGATTGACTTAAAGTCAGCCTGGGCTTTTTGAATCCGAGCGTCGTCAGCACTGTTGAGTACCGTCGGTGCGACCACACTGATGAGCAGCCCCATAATCACCAGAACCACCAGAATCTCAATCAACGAGAAGCCTTTCAATTTACTCACTGTTTATCACCTCACCATCGTATTCAGATCAAAAATCGGCAGCAAAATGGCGAGCACGATGGTTAGCACTAAGCCACCCATTAATACCACCATTGCGGGCTCTAATAGTCCCATGATGGCGCCCAGCGTCATTTCGAGCTCACGCTCTTGGTTGGTTGCTGAACGCTCCAACATTTTTTCTAGATCGCCGCTGGCCTCACCCGACGCCACCATATGAACCATCATAGGTGGAAAAAACACCTCCTGTGACAATGCACGACTCAGGCTGGACCCCTCCTGCACTTTGACAGACACCGTCCCACTTGCCTGTCGCATCACCAAGTTGGTCATGACTGACCCTGCGATCCGCAAAGCGTGTATCAGGGGGACACCCGACGCCATTAAAATACTCAGTGTTGACGCGAAACGAGCGCTATCGAGTGCGACAAATACACCCCGTAAACCAGGAATACGCAATAAAAGTTGGTGCCATTTTTTACGCCGCTGGGTATCTCGAAGGGCTCGCCGAAAAAGCCATATCGACCCTGCCAAACCGATCAGACAATACACCGCGTAGTCTCGTAAAAAATCACTAAGCCAAATCAAACCAACGGTCAGTGGCGGCAGCGCTTTTTTGCTGTGCGCGAAAATACCGATCAACTCAGGCACAACAAAAATCATGAGTGCAGCAACCACCGCTATCGCCACAACAATTAATACGATGGGGTAGATGAGCGCCATCTGAAGTTTTTGAGCGGTGTGCTGGCGAGTCTCAGTATAATGCGCCAACTGTTCTAGCACTGGAGCAAGCTGCCCCGCCTCCTCTCCGGCGTTCACCATCGCGCGATACATTTCTCCAAAGGCTTGCGGAAATTGGTTCAGAGAGTGTGCCAACGTGTGGCCCTCCGATACCTTAGAGCGGATCTGTAACATCATCGATTTCACAGCAGACCGGCGGCTTTGTTCCGCGACCGCTTGTAAGCACTCATCTAGGGGCAGCGCCGAGGCGACCAAGGTAGACATTTGGCGCGTTATCAAAGCCAGCTCCCCAGCGCTGAGACGGCGATTGCGCAATCGAAAACGACCAGAGTCTCGAATACCTGACGCACCCAGAGCCACTGTTATCTCAACTGGGCGTAACTGCTTTTGGCGCAGCACACTCCGAACCTGACGATCAGAGTCGCCCTCCAATACGCCTTTAACCAGCTTACCTCCACTGTTGAGCGCTTGATAACGGAATGCAGGCATAGCGCTAATTGACCGCTGTCACGCGAAGCACTTCTTCTAAGCTTGTCTCACCACTGATAATGCGCCAACGACCATCGGCTTGAATGCCAGGGCTCTGTTCGCGAGCAATGCGCAGCAATGTCTGCTCGCCATCCCCTCTGTGAATCGCCTCCCGCAATTCGTCCCCGATGACGATCGACTCATAAATACCCATCCGTCCGCGGTAACCTGTCATATTGCAGTGTTCACAACCTCGGGGACGATAAAGCACCGCTGAACCAGAACCATCAGCAATCGACAAACGCTCCCGCTCGACTTCATCAGGCTCATAAGGCTGCCGACACTCAGTGCATAAGAGCCTCACTAAACGCTGGGCCATCACACAGAGCAAACTAGAGGACAGTAAGAAAGGCTCTACTCCCATATCGCGGAGACGCGTGACGGCACCAATCGCGGTGTTGGTATGCAAAGTCGATAGGACAAGGTGCCCAGTCAATGACGCTTGCACGGCAATTTCCGCCGTTTCAAGGTCGCGAATTTCACCCACCATGACAATGTCTGGGTCTTGGCGGAGAATCGCGCGCAAACCGCGAGCGAAGGTCATATCGACCTTTGTATTGACCTGCGTTTGCCCCACCCCTGGCAACATATACTCAACGGGATCTTCAATCGTCAAAATGTTGCGTGACGTTTCATTGATACTCGACAGGCCTGCATATAACGTTGTGGTTTTGCCAGATCCCGTGGGTCCCGTCACCAAAATAATGCCGTGTGGACTCGCTAACGCACTGCGGTAGGTCTGATCGACCTGCTCATTCATGCGCAATTCACTCAGATTCAACTGTCCCGCCTGTTTATCCAGCAGCCGCAACACGACTCTTTCACCAAATGCAGAGGGGATCGTAGACATGCGGATATCGATACCATGACCTGCTATTCGCACCGAGATTCGGCCATCTTGTGGCACTCGTTTTTCAGCGATGTCGAGTTTAGCCATCACTTTCAAGCGTGATACGAGCAGCGGCGCCAGCATCCTTTTAGGTGAGAGTATTTCGGTCAATACACCGTCAATGCGATAACGGACACTCAGCCGTTCCTCAAAGGTTTCAATATGGATATCGGAGGCTTGCTCTTTCACCGCCTGAGACAAAATGGCGTTAATAAGCCGAATGATCGGCGCATCGTCTTCTGCATCCATCAGATCCCCCACGTCGGGGAGCTCATCCACCAAGCGTGACAGATCAATATCGGAAGACAGGTCATCCGCCATCTGTGCCGCTTCGTTTTGAGTGCGCTGGTATGAAACGGTCAACCTCTGACGAAAAGCAGCGTCATCTAACGCCTCGAGAGAGAACACCTCTCCCGTATAACGACGCACCTCAAGCAGCACTTCAGGGGCCATGGGGGCAACGTAATACAAAACGAGGGCTCCGCTGGTGCGCTCCAGCAGTACATTACAGTTTTGTGCAAAGGCAAAGGGTATGCCCGATACGGGCCCGCGTGGCGGGGGGTCAGAGACTGCTTGCGTCGCGAGGGTTGATTCCGTCATGTGAGGTCACTCGCCCTCTGCAGTATCCAACGGCACTTCAGGCAGCTGCTGTATCTGCTCTTCCCAAGTGGGCAAGACCGGCAAACTCCCATCGTCCAGAAACATCAGACCTCTCTCTCTTCGCTGCAGCTGCTTGTCGCGAATAAAACGATACTTCTCAGCCGTGGCACCTGCCAAATCCTGATCATCTCGAATAATGGTAGGACGGATAAATACCAACAAGTTAGACTTAGTTACCGACACAACATCATTGCGGAAAAGCCGACCCAGCAAGGGAATATCTGACAAAAGCGGTATCCCTTGGGTTGAATCCTGCACGTCATCTTTGACCAACCCACCCAGCACTAAAATATCGCTGTCGTTTGCCAATACTTTGGTCTCGATTTTGCGCTCATTGGTGATCACATCCGAGGCAGCCAAAATTTGCGCCGAGATACTCGACACCTCTTGAACAATATCCAAGACGACTGAATCACCCTCATTAATCTGCGGCGTCACTTTTAAAGTAATACCGACACTCTGGCGCTCTATTGTCTGAAAGGGGTTTGACGCACCATTCGCAGAACCCGTATTGGTGTACGACCCCGTCACGAAAGGCACCTCTTGCCCTACGGTAATAAACGCCTCTTCGTTGTCGAGGGTCAGCAGACTCGGCGTCGATAAGATATTCGCATTCCCTTGGGTTTCGAGTGCATTCAGAATGACCGTCATGGTCAGCGATTCATCCACCATGCCCCATCCAAGCGTCGCCCCCGGTGTGCTGGCCAATGCGCCCGCTACGCTCCGTGTATCAATCACTTCCGAACCGTTATCAGGCAGCAGCGCGCCGGCCAGTTCTGCGTTACGCCTCTGTTGGGCTGTGCTATTACTGATATTACCGCCATAAAGGCCACTGTCATTGGCAAACAACCACTGCAGTCCCAATTCCTGCCCCTCTGTCATTTCCATTTCGACAATGATGGCTTCGATCAAGACCTGCGCACGGCGGATATCCAGCCTCGCGATGACCGATTCTAATGCAGCCATTTCGTCGGTGTCGGCAGTGATGATGAGGCTATTGGTGCCAGCATCCGCCTCAATGGTTGATTCGCCACCGTTGCGCTGAGTGCCTCCCGCCTCTAGACGAGCGATATTTTGCATCACGCGTGTCAACACCTCTGCCGTTTCAGTGGCGTCGGCGTACTCCAAATAGACCACCCGAACATTGCCAGACTGTTCTAACGGCGAGTCGAAATAAGCGACCAATTTTCGAATCCGCTCAACGGACATTTCGTCAGCAGTGACCACCACACTATTGGTGCGTTTGTCCGCAACCAGAATCACGTCTTTATTAGCCTCAGCCCCCTCTCCCTGTCGCGCTTTCTCAAGCGTATTGAGCATACTGACGACATCTTCGGACACGCCATACTTGAGTCGGATAATCTCTGTTGTTTGAATCGCGGATCGATCCATCCGCTCAATGATCTCGACAATACGACCAATGTTGGAACGAATATCCGAGATAATGATGGCGTTGCTCGGCGCATAGGCCGCCATGTGCGCCTGCTGCGGCACTAAGGGCCTCAATACAGGAATCAACTTAGCCGCTGATATATTGTCGAGCCGAATCACTTGGGTCACATATTCGTCATTGCCCAGCAAATCTTGATTTTCCATCAGCGGCACGGGGGAAGAGCGCGCATCTTTGCTCGGGACAATCCTCACGACCTGTCCACTCCTCACCGCGGTATAACCTTGCACATCAAGGATAGAAAGGAATAGATCGTAGAGTTCTGACTGCGTGACGGGTTTAGACGAAATGACCCGCACCTTCCCCTTCACATTTGGATCCACCACCATAGTGGTGCCCGTGACATCGGCGACAAACTTAATGAACTCTTGAATATCCGTATCTTTCAGATTGACCGTATATTCTTGCGCCGCTAAATCGGGCGTGACCAATAAAAAGATGGCCGCCGCTATGCCGCGTAACGTGCGCAAGGAAAATACGGTGGAACGATTTCTTATCACGGTCATCCTGTTAACGGTTCGTTAAATCAACATTGATTGTCACGTTGCCACCCTCTCTCGTCATATCAAATGTCGCTTCGGTGGCCTCTTTCATCAGTGTGTATAGTTTTAGCGTGTTAGTCGTGTCACTCAGTGAAAGGCCATTGACCGCCGTCACCACATCGCCTGTCTTAAAACCCAGCGCGTCAAAAGCAGCACGTTCTTTGCTGGGACTGATGCGATACCCGATGATCGCACCATCGGCCTGCACCGGCGAAACCGTCAACAAACTGGCCAATGCCTCGGGGCTCTCGTAGAGCGCCCGTCGGTAACGCTGGGCTACTTCGCTTCGCTCAGCCTCACTTGCAATCGGCGCTTGTGCCTCAGGCCGAGGCGCACCGATTGCGCTGTTAGGCTGCCTTGCGGGTCCTGCTCTCGATGGTGTCGTGGGCACCACCAGGCCCACGCCCTCGTACAACGTTAACAGCTCGTAAGTCCCATTGTTATCGATGACGATGGTTTGTGGCATTACTTTTGCCAAAGTCACTTGACCAGAAGCTGGCAAACTATCCCCAACAGCATAGACCTGCTCCGCTCCGTTCACCCTGATCACCGCACTCCCCAAGCCGTCCTCTGTCAAGGCCACAATCCCCGTTAAGGTCAAAGGCAATCGCGTTTCTGCCGCATTTCGCTCTATCCCATCACGATTATCCGAGGACTCATTGGCCCCTGGGGAAGCGTCTAGTTCGTCTGGGATCCCCCCAAACACACCTGTCCCGATGACCGCACTCGTATCGACAACCACCAATCCAAGCTGAGCAGAAGACTGAGGTGGGTTCAATGCCAAAGCAGGTACCGATTCAATGGCACTGGCACGCCAGGGAATCCACATTAATTGGCTCACACTCAGGAGAGACCAGAGCACCAGAAGAATAATGAGCGCGTCTTGGACCCGCTTCAAGGCAACAGGATCGCGCGCGAGCCGCTGCCAAATGCGACGCAAACGTATCTCGGCTGACGCCATCATTCCTTGAATTTGCACTTTCCACCTGCGCTGCTCAACAGTATTCACAATCTTGCGCTACGTCCGGCTACTCCTTGCCGGTTATCATACGCTCTAGGTATCCAAAATACTCGCGTTACGCCTTGAGAATACCGTTACGAACAGTACGGTTATTCACGAAAGAACGAGGTTCTTAGCAGACACTTACCAACAACACCTTACCTTGAGATTCAATCTGGTTATGCTAAATTAATCGGACCTGCGGGGCGGCACACGCCTGAGATGCCTAATCGGCAAACCCGTTGAACCTGATCCGGATCATACCGGCGGAGGGAACAGGTGGCGTGACGCTTTTGTCCCATACCCCCTGCACTCGTCTCCGCTCAGCTCTGAGGAGAGACCGTGTTACCAATGATCACTTCCTTTTGCACCATGCCGACCCCATATGATTCGACGGGCGACTCATCCCGTGGCTTCACTGAATGCTTAGGCAACGGCCATACCAAGCTCCAGCCAGCAACTCGCAGAGTGAGCATCCAAGGTCGGAAGTATTCGTATCTGTTTAGCTTCATTGGTCTACTGGGCTGGACCCTAGCCGAGGGTTCGACGGGCGCTCTGGAAGAGGTTACCGTCACAGCGACCCTATTGACTGAGGCCTCCCCCGCCCTCAGTGCGACAGTACTGGCTGAGCAACACAGGCAGCAACGCGGCGCAGTCCACCTCGAAAACATGATCTCTCTGGCTCCTAATGTCGCTAGCTCTTCAGGTGCGTCTCGCAATCGCTTTTTTCAAATTCGCGGTATTGGTGAACGCAGCCAATTTGTCGAGCCAATCAATCCATCAGTCGGCGTTCTGCTCGATGGCATTGATCTCAGCGGCTCGGGAGGCGCGTTGACGCTCTACGATCTCCAGCAAGTCGAAATTCTGCGGGGGCCTCAGGGTACTCTGATGGGGGCCAATGCATTAGCGGGGCTCATCGCATTACGCAGCGCAGCCACTGATAATGCGATACGCGAGGCAACCGCAGGCGTCGAAAATAACGGCGGTAGACAAATCGGCGCACGATTGGGTGGCACGCTTGGAGACGGCGTGAGCGGACGAATCGCCGTTCAGCAGTTTCAAAGTGATGGCTTCGTCGACAACCAATGGCTAGATCGAGACGATACCAATCAGCGAGATGAGCTAACAGGTCGAGCGGCGCTCCGGTGGCAAGCCACAAAGCACGCCCTCGAAGTCGCTGCGTATTACACCGATATCGACAACGGCTATGACGCTTTTTCATTAGACAATACCCGCTCAACGCTCTCTGATGAGCCGGGCGAGGATGACCTCACCTTAAAAGCGGCCCGTTTGAATTGGGAGTACCGCGGCGGTGCATACGACAGTCTGCTGCAAATGAGTCATGCCAAAACGCTCAGCACCTACAGCTATGACGAAGACTGGAGTTATGTCGGTATTGCTCCCGGCTGGGAATACAGCTCCTTTGATCAGTACCGCCGCGATCGATCCATGAGCAGTGCCGAATGGCGGCTACAATCGGACATTCCAAGATCGACCCGTTGGGCGCTGGGCGTGTATGCCCGAGAAGAAAGTGAAGCGCTCCGTCGCGATTACACGTACCTCTCTTCACCCTTTCATAGCGACATCGACACTCTCACAACCGCGCTATTTGGGCAGATTAACCATGATATTAATGCTCAACTAGCGGGCTTCGTGGGTGCCAGAGTGGAGCAGCGCGATAGTGACTACGTCGACA
>CAJWWJ010000005.1 GCA_913048575.1 uncultured Halieaceae bacterium | reverse complement strand
TGATTGGTTTGGTTGCGACCGCTAATGTCGCGCTGGGCGTCTGGCGGCCGCAGTTCCGGTCTCGGGCTAAAGCATCGTCCTGAACATCAGCGCGAGGCGCTTTCCACGGCTTAACTCTTCGAGAAATTCCTGCGGGTGTGCGTCCACCTCTAGAAAATTTGAAAAGCCTGCAAGCGCTTCCGGGTTCACGCCATCTAGATTCAAAAACCCCATTCGCCAGTCTGAGAATTCTCTGGTTTCCGTTTCGCCGCTGAACAAGATGCGCACATCTTTGTGTCGAGGATCTTGTTTGATCACTTCAAAAATATGGTTTACCGCTGTCTGTTTACCCTCGAGCAGTTGGTAAAAAGAGCCTTCTCGATAGAGGAGTAAACCCGTCACGTCGTGCTCGGTATTGGCGGTACGTGCGACGCCCAGCAGCGCAACGAGATCTTCCTGAGTGAAGTGTTCGGTTTCTGTGCTGACGTAGCACAGATGGAAGACAGCATTTTCAGGTGCTTCCGAGCCGCTATACTCTGTGTGGGAGTCTTCTTGGGCCATATTATTTGACATGGTGCCCCTGCTGGTGACGCGTTAGGTCGCCGCAACGCGGTGACTCCTTTCGCGCAGATTGCTTGCTACCGGGCCAATAGTCAAATAAAATTGACATATATGTGGTAAAAAAGTTAGACACTTTGCTGCGGGAACTTGTTAAATAACGCGCAGAGGGCGTTAAAGACAGATGGGGGAAATACGATGAGTGAGTTAATCAACGATGACGCTGCGGTCAATCTAACGACCCAGCAAGCCTTGGAAGGCAGGGCGTTAGCACCTCGATTTTACTGCACGGACTATCCGGCGATGGAGCACATCGATGTCACGCCGGTTCGAGCAGAATGGGATCAGATGATGCGCGCTTTCGAACTCGATACGAATCGAGGCCACTTCAAGCAAAACTATGAGTACGATCCGGCGATTTTAGAAGCGGATCCAGCACTCAAAGAGGAATTTCTGGATTTTTTGGTATCGTCGATTACGGCTGAATACTCCGGTTGCGTGCTCTACCAAGAAATTGAAAAAAATGTGAGTAACCCCGATATTGCTAAATTGATGCGCTACATGGCGAGAGACGAGTCTCGCCATGCGGGTTTCATTAATAAAGCGTTAAACAAACTGGGTGTGGCGGTCGATTTGGGCGTGTTGAAGCGCGAGAAGGAGTACACCTTTTTTAAGCCTAAGTTTATTTACTACGCCACCTATTTGTCCGAAAAAATTGGCTATGCGCGTTATATCACCATCTTCCGGCATCTTGAGCGGCATCCAGAACAGCGCTTCCATCCGATCTTTAAATGGTTTCTGGAATGGTGCAATGACGAGTTTTCTCACGGTGAGGCGTTCGCCCTCATTATGAGATCGGATCCAAAGTTATTGCGAGGCATGAACAAGCTTTGGATTCGTTTCTTTTTGGTCGCGGTGTACTCGACGATGTATGTCAGAGATCATGCTCGACCGAAGCTCTATGAGGCCTTTGGTATGGATGTCACAGAATTTGACTATCAAGTTTTTGACATCACGACCGAGATTTCACGACAGGTTTTCCCACTGACACTGAATACCGATGACCCGCGTTTCCGCGCTGGGCTCGAGCGAATGCGAGAATTGCAAATGGCTCGCGACGCGCTGGAAGAAAAACCTGGTATCGCGGCTAAGGCGAAGCGGCTGGGCTTGGGCGCCCTGTTTGGGCTGACCTTTGCCCGATTATATTTATTGCCGACTCAGCCCAATGTCATGCCCGAACAAGTTTGTATGCAACCCGCCTGGTGAGTTTGGCCGTCGGCACTTTGGTTAAATGAGCCTACTCGGTGAATGACGCTATTCTCGCTGCACGGTATCTGATTTTTGTGCCGAGAGGGTTATTAAGCGCGCAGACCAATGAGTCGCCATGGAGAGCAGTATGTCTGTTGTAACGGTAGAAGAGCGGTCGGGCGTCGCACTGGTCACCCTGAACCGTCCTGAGGCTAATAATGCGCTGAATCGAGCCCTTTCTGAGGCGATTACGGCCACCTTTACTGAGCTTGCCAGTTCGACGACGGTGCGCGCTATTGTCCTCACTGGGGCGGGCCGCAGTTTTTGCGCCGGCGTCGATTTAAAGGCTTTATCGGATGAGCCGGAAATGCTCTCAACAGGGATGGGGCTGGGCCCAGCCTCACCTATTGTTGTCGCATTAGAGCAGTGTCCTCAACCGATTATAGGCGCGATCAACGGCGCAGCGGTCACGGGTGGATTTGAATTGGCACTGGCGTGTGACTACTTGTTTGCCAGCACCGAGGCTCGTTTTGCCGATACGCATGCGCGGGTGGGTATTTTACCGGGATGGGGCCTGTCTCAAAAATTGACTCGAATCATCGGCATCAACCGTGCCCGTGAAATGAGTTTAGCGGGTAATTTTATTGATGCGCATCGTGCTGAGGCCTGGGGTTTGGTGAATCGCGTTTGCACCCCAGAAAACTTAATGGACGAGACGCTGGCCAGTGCAGCCCAAGTTGCCGACGGCGATGCCAACGCCGTGATCGCTTTGAAGGCGCTTATGAATGATGGTGCAAAACAAAACTTGGGTGATGCGCTAATGCTAGAGGGCGAGCGAGGTAATGTCTTCGCTAAAACCGTCGACTACAGTCAGATGGGTGAGCGCCTGGCGGCACTGCGCAAGCGAGCAGCAAAAAAATAGTGCTAGGGGGTATGGGCGCGGACGCCGGTGACTAACAGGACTGGGAGCGGTAATCATGGGATTGTTGGGATCAGGCGTCTTGCTATGGAGTCTCGCCCATTTAATGAAGCGAGTGGCACCGGGATGGCGGTCTCGATTGGGCAGTGCTGGCAGACCGCTGGTAGCTGTATCGATTGTCCTGTCGGTCGTCCTGATGATCCTCGGTTATCAGCCGGCTGAAGGACCCATATGGTGGGCGCGGCAGAGTACCCTGGTTGGCATCAACAATCTGCTGGTGCTAGTCAGCTTTTACATTATCGCGGCTTCAATTATCGGTGCGCGCATCAGCCGTTTCATCCGGCATCCGCAATTGACCGCGATCAAGCTTTGGGCTGTCGCGCATTTGTTAGTCAATGGGGACCTTGCATCACTGACGCTCTTTGGTGGTCTACTGATCTGGGCGGTGCTGGCCGTGATACTGATTAATCGGCAAGAAGAACCGCCGGTGCGGGAGCAAAGCCCGATCGCATGGGCGCCCGAGGTGGGTGCCTTGAGTGCCGCTATCGTCATTTATGGGCTGGTTGGCTACGTTCACGGTTGGCTCGGATACCCCGTTCATGGCTGAATGGACGTTAGCTCAGCGATGACGACACGCTTCGCATTAACGGATAGCCACATCAGGCGTGCCTTAGACCAACTGTCACAGGATCACGCGCCAATACAAGGCGCGCTGAGTCAGGTGGGTTACCCGGCACCGCGACGGCGCGATCACTCATTCGGGTCGCTGGCTCGCATCATTATCGGGCAGCAGCTCTCGACTAAAGCTGCAGCGACCATCACCACGCGTGTTGAGGCCGCGGCAGGCGCAGAGCTGACGCCGTCTTCGGTGCAATCACTCTCCCCAGAAGTGTTGCGAGAGGCCGGATTATCGCGGCAAAAAATAGCGTATTTACAAGCGTTGTCGGAGGCAGTGACTTCCAATGCCCTGCCCCTTAAGGAGCTGCCTCGTTTGAGCGATGCTGAGGTTGAGTCGGCCATTACTGGGGTAAAAGGGTTGGGCCGTTGGTCAGCGCATATGTACATGATGTTTGCGCTGGGACGTCCCGATGTTTGGCCTAGCGGTGATCTGGCTGTCCGAGTGGGGTTTGGCCGTATCATGGCGTGGCCAGACCGACCCGATGAGAAAAAAGTCATTGCGCGCGGTGCCGTGTTCTCGCCCCACCGTAGCGCTCTAGCATTGTTGTGTTGGCACTTTTACAGTGAGGCGCCGCTGTGAGCTTCAGCGAGTGGGATCGGCAATGTATGACCTTGGCGCTAGACGAGGCACGCCGTGCGGCGACTCGCGGCGAGGTGCCCGTAGGCGCGGTATTGACCCGTGATCACCGCGTGCTCGCCAATAGCGGTAATGCGCAAATTGAGCTCCATGATCCAACGGCGCACGCAGAGATCAGGGTGTTGCGCGACGCGGCAGTCAGAGAGGGCAACTACCGGTTGCCGGGTACCACGCTGTATGTCAGCTTGGAGCCCTGCACGATGTGTTGTGGTGCCTTGATTCACGCGCGGGTTCAAACGCTGATCTTCGGCACGCGTGAGCCGCGCTCTGGAGCAGTGATTAGTGCGGCTCAGACGCTCGATAATCCGCTGTTGAATCATCGGGTGCAGTGGCGGGAAGGATTGGAGGAGACAGAGGCGGCGGCGATATTACGAGCCTTTTTCAAGGCGCGGCGGTAGTCAGCCACTTGAGCGCTCAAAGCACGGGCAGTGTGATGGAGCGCAGCGATTCGGGCAGCAGTGTGTCCACTTCTATTGGCGGTGCGATGCGACTCTCTGGCAGTGCCTGTAGTTTCAACATCCCTTCGTAATGACGAATATTGTCAACATAAGTCACCGCTTGCGGCCCTTCGGCGAAGCCAAATTTAGTCAGGGGAAAAAACTCGGGATGCTGCAGTTGGGGCAGCTGAGCTCTCACATCCGGCCAAAAATGCGGGTCACCGCTAGCCTGCTGCGTTATGATTCTGGCGTCCTCTAAATGACCCATGCCAATGTTATAGGCGGCTAATGCCATTGACGTCCGGTCGGGTTCCTCTATATCTGCGGGGAGTCGTCTGAGCAGGTTTTTAAAAAATCGAGCGCCGCCGCGAAGGCTCTGCTGTGCGTTCGTCCGGTCCTCAACACCCAACTCGTCGGCAGTACTGCGAGTGAGCATCATCATGCCTCTCACACCTGTGGGAGATCGTGCTTTGGGATTCCAATGAGATTCTTGATAAGCCATGGCGGCCAGCAGTTGCCAGTCCATTTGGTACTCCAGTGCCACCGTTTGGATCAGCGGTTGCCAGAGAGGTAGGTCGGTGGCTATTTTCCGCTGAAAAGTCAGCGAACCAACGCGCGATGCATGTTCGTAGCGCCCAAAGTACTGTCTTTTTAGTTTTGCGAGGTCTCCGTTTTGGTGGGCCTGCTGAATAAATTGGTTGATCAGATCCAGTGATGTTGTGTCTTCAGCAGAGTCAGGCAAATACCAGACTACCGGTGCAGGCTCGCCGACCTCCAACCCCGCCACCATTCTGGGAAAGAGGCGCTGTTCAACACTTAACGTCAGGGAATTTACGACGGCTAGCTCCGCTTTTTCTTCAGTAATCAGTTGCATCAACTCCAGCGAATCAACGGCGTGTATTTCTCGCCATGACAACTGAGGTAACTCGACCTGAAGGCCCTCTAAGAGTTCGGTATGAGCACTCCCCGCGACCACGACTAAATCACGGTCAACCAACTGTGGCAGCGATCGAGGACGTAACTTTCCTGATTTATATGCCACGAGTGCCTGCTGTCGTAGATAGGGTAAAGAGGCCTGAAATTGTTTATCGCGTTGAGCACTCTGAGTGAGGCCGGCAGCGGCAAAGTGTCCCTCGCCCCGAGCTAGCATGGCAAACAATTCGGGTAGGCTGAACGCTACCTTTACCCGCAGCGTCATACCGTGTTGCTCGGCAAAGGCCCGCGCCAGTTCGTAGTCGAGGCCGGCTTCGTTGTCACCCTCAAAATAGTAAGTGGTTGGCGTATTACGTGTCAGCATAATGAGCTCACCCCCTGGCGCTATGGGTGCGAGATCCGACGTGTCTTGGCAGCTACAGAGCAGCGCCATTAAGATAATGAGTGGAAAGCGAGTCGCCATGGGGTAAGTGTAGAGGGTCCTGCTGGCGGGTGACACAATAATGAAGGTTTCGTTGCCTCCGCACGTCGGGAGGTGTGCACCCTTAATCACCGAAGGGGTATAATCCGGCTGCCCAGTTGTTCAGGAATTCCAGATGCTTGTCCTGCCCGGATCCCCCGCGTTGTCCAACGCGCGTTTTCAGCTGCTTGCGGCGGAAATCGCCGCATTGGAAGGAGACTGGCAACTGCGTGAGGTGGTTTACGCCTATGCGGTTGATGTTGCTGCGCAAGGGTCGGTTGACGCACCGCGACTGGCCGCGCTGTTGCAACCTGGCACCGCCGCGATAGCCGATGCTGGCATGCTCACCCGACCCGGGCAGCGCATCGTCATGCCGCGCCTGGGCACTATTTCACCTTGGTCGAGCAAAGCCACCGATATCGCCCGTAATTGCGGGTTTGCAGAGGTACAACGTGTTGAGCGAGTGACGGTGGTCGGCGTCGATGGTCTTCGGCCGGGAGACGATTGCAGCGCACTGGATGCGGTCATTCACGATCGTATGGTGGAAACGGTTGTCGATACAATGGATGCCGTGGCCTCACTCTTTGATCGCACCGAACCGGCGACCTATACCGAGGTTGACCTGCTGGGTGCTGGGCAGCCGGCACTCGAAGCGGCTAATTTGCAACTGGGTTTGGCGTTGATCGACGACGAATTGGATTACCTTGCCGAGGCCTTCGAGACGCTTGGCCGAAATCCTCGCGATATCGAATTGATGATGTTTGCACAGGCAAACTCAGAGCATTGCCGGCACAAAATTTTCAATGCCAGTTGGGAAATTGATGGGGTTGATGAAACCCATTCCCTGTTCGCTATGATCCGGCATACCCACGAGGTGGGGGGGGAGAATGTGTTATCGGCTTACTCCGATAACGCCGCTGTTGTGGCTGGTCATACTGCAGGTCGCTTTTATCCTGATCCAGTTGATCAAGTCTGGCGCTTTAACAACGAAGCCATTCACCTGTTGATGAAAGTAGAGACGCACAATCACCCGACCGCTATTGCACCCTTTGCGGGCGCTGGCACGGGCGCGGGAGGAGAGATTCGTGATGAGGGTGCGGTGGGCCGCGGTTCGCGCCCGAAGGTCGGATTGGCAGGGTTTTCCGTCTCTCACCTGGAGATTCCCGAGCTGCCTCGACCCTGGGAGCTTCATTATGGCAGGCCGGGTCGCATCGTTTCGCCACTGCAGATCATGATCGATGGCCCCATTGGCGCCGCCGCGTTTAATAACGAATTCGGTCGCCCTAATATTGCGGGATATTTTCGGACTTTTGAGTCGGATGAGGTCAGTGGAGTTCGCGGTTATCACAAGCCCATTATGATCGCAGGCGGCTATGGCAATATCCGGCAAGAACACGTTGAAAAAGGGGAGTACTCTGCCGGTGCGAAACTCATCGTACTGGGCGGGCCGGCCATGCTGATTGGCCTTGGCGGCGGCGCTGCCTCATCTATGGCCAGCGGTGACAGTGCTGAGGATCTCGATTTTGCCTCGGTACAAAGACAAAACCCGGAAATCCAACGCCGGTGTCAGGAGGTGATCGATGCCTGCTGGAGCCTAGGCGAGCACAATCCCATTGCGTTTATTCATGATGTCGGCGCGGGTGGCTTGAGCAATGCCCTGCCCGAACTGGTCAAAGACGGCGGACGGGGCGGGCGTTTTGAGCTTCGCGATATTCCCAACGATGAGCCCGGCATGACGCCGCTCGAAATCTGGTGTAACGAGTCTCAAGAGCGTTACGTCATGGCTGTCGAGCCCGAGCAATTAGCAGTCTTCGAGCAGATCTGTGAACGAGAGCGCTGCCCCTTTGCGGTCGTGGGCGAAGCGACGCAAGCGATGCATTTGGCGTTAACTGACAACGCATTTACAAGCCTGCCCATCGATCTGCCCATGTCGCTGTTATTTGGTAAGCCCCCCAAAATGCATCGTCGTACCAACCGTCCCTCCATGCTGGGCGATGCCTTTGATCACCAAGGCGTTTCGTTAGTTGAATCGGTAGAGCGGGTATTGACCTTCCCTGCGGTGGGTTCAAAAAGCTTTTTGATCACGATCGGTGACCGCAGCGTGACAGGGATGGTCGCGCGCGACCAAATGGTGGGGCCTTGGCAAGTTCCCGTTGCTGACTGTGCGGTGACAACGGTGTCTTTGGATTCGCATGAGGGAGAAGCGATGGCAATGGGCGAGCGGACGCCCGTTGCTTTGCTCAATGGCCCTGCTTCGGGACGTATAGCGGTGGCCGAGGCTCTCACTAATTTGTTAGCAGCGCCGGTTGCATCGCTAGACGATATCAAGCTGTCGGCGAATTGGATGTGTGCAGCGGATCATGCCGGTGATGACGCGATCTTGTATGACACCGTGGCGGCGGTAGGGCTTGAATTTTGTCCTGCGTTGGGGATTACGATTCCCGTGGGCAAGGACTCTATGTCGATGCGGACCGCCTGGCAGGACGCAGGGCAGGATCGCGCTGTGACCGCTCCGGTTTCCTTAATTGTTTCCGCATTTGCGCCGTGTGGTGACGTCCGTAAGGTACTGACGCCAGCACTGTCGCCGCGCGAAGATACGGTGCTGTTACTGATCGATCTCGGCCGTGGACAAGACCGCCTTGGGGGCTCGGTGTTGGCTCAGGTATGGAATCAGTTGGGACAGACACCGCCAGACGTCATGCCACAAGACATGCGAGCACTGTTTAATTTCTTGTTGGCGCTAAAATCGAAAGACTGGATTTTGGCGTATCACGATCGGTCCGATGGTGGATTGCTGGTGTCGCTATTAGAGATGGCGTTTGCGAGCCGTTGTGGGTTACAGGTCGACCTAGCGGTGGATCACGAAGCCGCGGTTGCGAGGCTTTTCTCAGAAGAGATTGGTGCCGTGATTCAGGTAGCCAAGCAGCACGTCGACGCGATCGTGTCACTGGCGGCTGAGTTGGGCCTCGAGGGCATGGTGTCCTCTGTGGGAACGCCGCGACTGGACGAACGTATTGTCGTGAACACTCCGCAGTTTGAACTGATGGACAGCAATCGAGGGGCGTTGCAGGCGCTGTGGAGTGAGACCAGCCATGCGATTGCGCGGCGGCGTGATAATGCCGACTGTGCCGATCAGGAATTGGCTGCGATCCAGCAAGCTGATCCCGGTTTGTCGGCGGCGTTGACCTACGATTGTGATGAGGACATTGCGGCCCCTTTTATTGCGACTGGCAGTCGGCCTCGAGTGGCCATTTTGCGAGAGCAAGGGGTGAATGGTCAGATGGAGATGGCCGCGGCATTTGATCGGGCAGGATTTACGGCGGTTGATGTTCATATGAGTGATGTGATGGCGGGCACGCAGGATTTGACTGACTGCCATGGTTTGGCGGCTTGCGGCGGCTTCTCTTACGGCGATGTGCTGGGCGCTGGCGAGGGATGGGCAAAGAGTATTTTGTTTAATGATGCTGTCAGGGCGCGCTTTGAGCAGTTTTTTGCCAGAACAGATACTTTTTCGTTGGGTGTCTGCAATGGGTGTCAGATGATGTCCGCGTTACAGTCGATCATCCCGGGGAGCGATCACTGGCCACGTTTTGCTCGCAACCATTCTGAGCAGTACGAAGCGCGCCTGTCGTTGGTGCGAATTGAGTCCTCGCCGTCTGTTTTGCTCAAAGGCATGGAGGGCTCCTATTTGCCGATTGTTGTGGCACATGGTGAAGGACGCGCTCAGTTTTCACAGACGAGTACTGCCAGCGCGCTTGAGGCGGCCGGTTTAGTCGCACTGCGTTTTATCGATCACCACCAAAATGTGACAGAAAATTACCCTTTCAATCCCAATGGTTCGCCGGGCGGAGTCACTGGATTGTGCAATAGCGATGGTCGAGTCTCGATTATGATGCCCCATCCGGAACGCGTCTTTCGTGCGGCGCAGATGTCTTGGCGACCCTCTGAATGGGATCAGGACTCGGGCTGGATGCGGTTATTTCGCAATGCGCGCGTCTGGCTCGGGTGATATCGGCGTGGTGTTGCGGCCATTGAGTCGGTACACTCCGCGCCTATTTCAGAGACCTAACGTCACCACGGCAACGACGACAATGACAACGACGACAATGACAATGAAGCGATGATAAATCATTACCCCCTTTGGAAAAATGTGTTGATCCTCATTGTGGTCGCCGGAGGCTTCTTTTACGCCGCGCCCAATTTATATGCCCCCGACCCTGCATTGCAGATTGCCGGCGCCAGCAGCTCTCAAATGATCGACAGGCCCATACTAGGTCGTGCTGAGCAGGCGCTAACCGATGCGGGAATCCCCTTTTTTGGCGAGGTCATTCAGGAACAGGGTAAGTCTGCGCTGTTGAGATTGACCGATCGTGATCAGCAGTTGCGGGCTCAGGCCGTCGTGGCGAGGGAGCTCGGTGACGGATTTATTGTGGCGCTCAATTTGGCACCGACGACACCAGACTGGTTGCTGCAAGGCGGTGCAACGCCCATGAAGCTAGGCCTTGATTTGAGCGGAGGCGTTCATTTTAAGCTAGAAGTTGACGTTGCCGCGGCAACGGAGCGGCGGCTTGAGCAGTACGAGATCGGTATTAAAAAGCGGCTGCGTGAAGAGCGGGTTCGCGGACGAGTCAGTCTCGATGGCCAGCGCGCTGTGATGCAATTTCGGGCCGAGGCCGATCGGGAGGCAGCACGTAAGCTGGTTGCCGAGCTTTACCCTGAGTTATTCCTCGATCGAGTCGATGAGACGGATGCTTGGTTGTTATACGCGGACGTTACCGAGCAAACGATTACCGAACTGGTGGACTATGCGGTAACCCAAAATCTGACCACGATTCGTAATCGCGTTAATGAGTTAGGTGTGTCTGAGCCGTTAGTGCAGCGGCAAGGCCGCAACCGCATTGTTGTCGAGCTGCCTGGTATTCAAGATACAGCAGAAGCGAAGCGCATTTTGGGCAAGGTGGCTAATCTGGAGTTCCGGCTCGTTGCCGAGGCCAATGCTCCGATATCGGAACGACAGCGGTTTGAGTATCGCAGCGCGGGTCGCGAGGGCATGACTGAGTGGCTAGAGCGCGATGTGATTATCTCAGGTGAGAGTGTTTCCAACGCGCAGGCTGGTTTTGATCAGAACAGCCAGCCCAATGTCTCCATCAGTTTGGATGGTGAAGGTGGGATGCTGATGTCGCGGGCGACGCGTGCCAACGTGAAGCGACGCATGGGCGTATTGTTTATCGAGCGCAAGTATCGGACGCGTTACGAGATGACGGAATCCGGAGAAGAAGTTGCCAAACGGATTCCCTATGACGAAAAGAAACTGCTGACTGCGCCGGTGATTCAGTCGGCGCTGGGCGCGCAGTTTCAGATAACCGGGCTGGACAACCCCGGAGAGTCGTCAGAGCTGGCGCTGATGTTGCGGGCCGGCGCACTGGCAGCGCCGATTACTTTTGTCGAAGAGCGCACGGTCGGGCCCTCTCTAGGGGCCGAAAATATCCGCTTGGGCACAAAATCAGTGCAAGTCGGGTTGGCCCTCGTCGTTATCTTTATGATGCTGTACTACCGGGTTTTTGGCGTTGCGGCAGTGCTTGCCCTGAGCGGCAATCTTGTCCTATTAGTGGCCATTATGTCGTTGCTTGGCGCCACACTGACACTGCCAGGTATCGCCGGGATCGTATTGACCGTCGGCATGGCAGTTGATGCCAATGTGTTGATCTTTGCGCGTATTCGAGAGGAAATTCGGGGCGGCGCCCCACCTCAAACAGCGATTGGTCAGGGTTTTGACCGTGCGGTTGTCACGATTCTCGATGCCAATATCACCACCTTGATTGTGGCGATCATTCTGTATGCAATCGGGACAGGTCCGGTCAAAGGGTTTGCAGTCACACTGTCAGTCGGCATTATCACTTCGATGTTGTCCTCCATTATTGGCACGAGAGCACTGGTGAATTTATTTTATGGCGGCCGAAGGGTGCAGGCGCTGTCAATTGGGGGCGTCGGCGGAGCCAAGGTCGCGCGACAGGGGGCAGCGGAATGAATCCAATTCCTTTCATGAAGTGGCGCTGGGTCGCCATCGCCTTATCGGGCTTAGCCATTGTCACGGCTGTCGCCTCTTTGAGCCTGCAGCAATTGAACTGGGGCCTTGATTTTACAGGCGGTACGTTGATCGAGGTGGCTTATAGTGACAGCGCCGATTTGAGTTCGATTCGATCTGTGTTGGCTGAGGAGGGCTATGAAGGCGCGGTAGTAGTCAGCTTTGGTACAGACCGAGATGTTTTGGTGCGGTTGCCTGACGGTTATTCCGATGAGCAGGGCGCGCTGATGGTGGATAAACTGCGCAGCAGTAGCGATATGGCGATTGAATTGCGCCGCATTGAGTTTGTCGGGCCGCAGGTGGGGGATGAGCTGAGGGACGACGGGGGCATCGCGATGCTGACGGCGTTGGGTCTAGTAATGCTCTATGTTGCGTTTCGTTTCCAGATAAAATTTGCCTTGGGGGCGGTGTTTGCACTCGCTCATGATGTGATCGTGACGTTGGGGTTTTTCTCACTGACGGGTCTAGAATTTGACCTAACAGTGCTTGCTGCGCTGCTGGCGGTAGTCGGTTACTCGCTTAATGACACGATCGTCGTGTCCGATCGGATAAGAGAAAATTTGCGCAAAATCAGGCGGGCTGAAGCGATTGATGTGATTAACATCTCGCTGACAGAGACCTTGGGTAGAACGTTGGTGACATCGCTAACCACACTTTTGGTCTTGGCTGCGCTAGCGTTATTCGGCGGAGAAATGATTTTCGGCTTCGCGGTAGCGCTGCTAGTGGGTGTGACTGTGGGGACCTACTCGTCGATGTATGTGGCCTCCACCACCTTACTGCAGCTTGGCGTGAGCAAAGAGGATGTCATGGTGCCAGAGCGAGAGGGAGCGGACCAGGAGGGCATGCTGCCTTAGTCCGGTCGTCGGTTGTCCCGGTCATCTCTTATGAGGGATGCTCAGCCTGTGTCTGACCACCGTACAAGGGGTAATAATTGGCGCATCAGCTTGCTGTTACCACAGACCACGTTGCCGCTGTCATACCAGTGCTCCCCTCCCGATAAATCAGTGATCAATCCGCCAGCCTCTCGGATCAGGAGCGCCCCTGCAGCGATATCCCACTCACTGAGTCCCATTTCCCAAAAACCGTCTAGCCTGCCTGCCGCAACATAGGCTAGATCAAGGGAGGCTGCGCCACCGCGCCGCAAGCCCATTGAGCGGCCAGTCACTGCAGCGAGCGATTGGGTATACCAGTCCAAGTGCTCATCGCAGTGCCCTAAAAAAGGGATGCCAGTGCCCAGCAGGGCCTCTTGAAGCTCTTTGCGATCGGAGACCCTGATACGGTGACCATTGAGCTGTGCACCCCGGCCTCGCGAGGCAATAAACTCTTCGCGCCTGACGGGATCATAAACCACGGCGTGCTCAATCTTGCCGCGATGCACACAGGCGATGCTGACAGCGTAATGCGGTATGCCACGCATAAAGTTGCTGGTGCCATCTAGTGGGTCGATGATCCAGGTGTACTCGGAGTCGTCATTGCCCGATACACCGCTTTCCTCGCATAGGAAGCGATGCTCTGGGTAGGCTTTATTGAGGTGGTACAGAATTTCTTTTTCTGCCGCGATGTCAACGTCGGTGACGTAATCTGCAGCTGCTTTGTGACGAAAGCCGACTCGATCCATGTCGTCGGAGGCACGCATGATCAGGTCTCCCGCTTTGCGGGCGGCGCGCAGTGCCATGGTGGCGGTCGGTTCCATGCCGTATCTCGAGCTGGTGTGGCGGCGGATGATAACAGGGGGAGAGGGACGCGGATACGCCTCTGCTAAACTCTGTGCGAATATCGATTCACGACACGGCTTGGGTCGGCAGGGTCCCGACGTCAGCGAGGCCCTGACTGCTCTTTTGGCGACCTGACTTGAGTCGGGCAGACCACACTAGGGACACCACAGTATGAATGCCGAGAACATCGACATTGTCTTAGTTAATACCACCCACAGTGGCAATATTGGTGGCGTTGCGCGCGCGATGAAAAATATGGGTTTGACGCGCCTCACCCTCGTAGCACCACTGAAATACCCTGCACCAGAGGCCGTTTGGCGCGCTGCATCAGCGGGCGAAATCCTGGAAAACGCGCGTGTGGTAGAAACGCTCGATGAGGCTATCGCTGAGTGTCAGTTTGTGGTCGGTACCAGTGCGAGGGCCCGGCGCATCCCTTGGCCGATTCAGGACGCGCGGCAATGTGCTCAGCGTATTGCACAACATTCGTCTACCGAGCGGGTGGCCGTTTTATTTGGTCGCGAGGATCGCGGATTGCTGAACGAGGAGTTGCAGCGATGCAATTTGCACTGTCACATTCCCACTCATGAAGCGTATTCGAGTTTGAATCTGGCGATGGCGGTGCAAATTGTCGCCTATGAGTTACGGATGTTGCAGATGGGCGGACAGGCAGGGGTGCCCGAAGACGCCGATTGGGACACACCCTTTTCCAAAGCGGAGGATATGGCGCGATTTTATGAGCATCTTGAGACCACTTTGGTCGACATCGGGTTTTTGGACCCCGCGGCGCCAAAGCAATTAATGCCGAGGTTAAACCGCTTATTTAATCGGGTTCGACTCGACGAAATGGAGCTTAATATTCTGCGCGGCATACTCACCGAAACCCAAAATGCGGCCAGCCGCTCAAAAGATTAAACCACTTTCCGCTATTCTTGACTAAAATACTCAGGAATAGGACAATCTCGACCATGAAGTTAACTACACGCGGACGCTATGCGGTCACGGCAATGTTGGATCTCGCTATTAATGGCGGTCCCCAGCCGGTGTCTCTGGCAGATATATCGGGAAGACAGGAGATATCCTTGTCTTATCTGGAGCAGTTATTTGCCAAGCTTCGGCGTAAACAATTGGTGATCAGTGCTCGGGGTCCCGGGGGCGGTTATCGGTTAGCGAGGAGTGGCACCGACATTTTTGTCGCGCAGATCATTGATGCGGTAGACGAAGCGGTTGATGTCACCAATTGTCAGGGTAAAGGTAACTGCCACCAGGGAGAGACCTGTCTGACACATGATCTGTGGGAAGACCTGTCGGGCCAGATACATGATTTTCTGAGCAAGATCAGTCTCGGTGATCTGATGGAACGGCGCCAGAGGGAGCGGACCGCTTCTCGACCGGTGGAGGGCCTATTGCAAACGTTGTCCTTAGGATGACTTATTCAGGGTGGTTCGATAGAGCAACCTGTCACCGTAAATAGAGTGAGCCAATTGGCTCGAGTGAGATAAAGAGCAATGAATGCACCAGTGACTGTCAACATACCCATCTATCTCGACTATCTGTCGACGACGCCAGTCGATCCGAGAGTGGTTGCTGCGATGACCGCCTGCATGTCGACCGAGGGTGTTTATGGTAATGCGGCATCGCGTTCCCACGTCTTTGGTTGGCAGGCAGAGGAAGCTGTTGAGAATGCGCGTAGTCAAGTCGCAGAGCTCATCAATGCAGATCCTCGCGAGATCGTTTGGACCTCGGGTGCCACTGAGTCCGATAATTTGGCGATCAAAGGGGTAGCGCACTTTTATCACAAGAAGGGTAAGCATATTGTTACCTCGAAAATTGAGCATAAGGCGGTACTGGATACCTGTCGCCAGCTCGAGCGTGAGGGCTATGAGGTCACCTATCTTGATCCTAATGAGCAAGGGCTGACAACGCCTGAGATGGTGCAAGCGGCGCTCCGCGAGGACACGATTTTGGCAAGCGTGATGCACGCTAATAACGAGATTGGTGTCGTCAACGATATCGCAGGTATCGGCGAAATATGCCGCGCTGCAGGTGTGCTATTTCATGTAGACGGCGCCCAAGGGGTGGGAAAGATACCGGTTGATATGGAGCAGATGAAGGTCGATCTATTGTCGATGTCGGCGCATAAAATGTATGGGCCAAAAGGGGTGGGAGCACTCTATGTCCGCCGCAAGCCTCGTGTTCGCCTAGAAGCACAGATGCATGGCGGTGGCCACGAGCGCGGCATGCGGTCGGGCACCTTGGCAACACACCAACTGGTGGGCTTCGGCGAGGCCGCGCGGATAGCGCACGAGGAAATGGCGACAGAGTCCGCGCAGTTGGAGGCGCTTCGTGAGCGATTCTGGGACGCCATCAGTGACATTCCAGAGGTCTACATTAACGGTGATCGAGAGCAACGCCTGCCGGGCGCACTCAACGTGAGCTTTGCGTTTGTCGAGGGAGAATCGCTGATTATGTCACTGCGAGATTTGGCTATTTCGAGTGGCTCGGCCTGTACTTCAGCCAGTTTGGAGCCTTCTTACGTGCTGCGCGCGCTAGGGCTGAATGACGAGATGGCGCATAGCTCTTTGCGCTTTAGTTTCGGTCGATTTACAACAGAAGCCGAAGTGGATCACGCCGTGCAGTGTGTGCGCCATGCGGTAGAAAAATTACGAGAGCTCTCGCCTCTCTGGGACATGTTCCAGGACGGCGTTGACCTCAGTACAATTGAATGGGCTGCGCATTAAGACAGCCTTCTAGGCCTCAGGGAGATAACCATGGCATACAGTGACAAAGTAATTGATCACTACGAAAACCCTCGTAACGTTGGCAAGTTTGATGAAGCAGACGAGAGCATCGGCACGGGAATGGTGGGCGCTCCAGCCTGCGGCGACGTCATGCGATTGCAAATTCAGGTCAGTGACGATGGCATTATTGAGGATGCTAAGTTCAAGACTTATGGATGTGGGTCAGCTATTGCATCGAGTTCGCTATTGACCGAGTGGGTGAAAGGTAAAAATTTAGACGAGGCCGCCTCGATTAAAAATACAGAAATCGCGCAAGAGCTCTCGCTGCCGCCGGTGAAGATTCACTGTTCTGTATTGGCGGAGGACGCGATTAAAGCCGCCGTGCAAAACTATCGTGAGAAGCAGGATAGCTAAATGGCCATTAGTCTCACTAATGAAGCGGCGCAACACGTAAGCCGACAGTTATCCAGTCGCGGCAAGGGCGAGGGTATCCGCATTGCAGTGAAGACGTCGGGATGTTCTGGGCTGGCGTATGTGTTGGAATTTGTCGATCAGGCTGAGCCAGAGGACACGGCTTTCGAGTCCGATGGGGTCAAAGTGTTTGTGGATCCCAAAAGTCTTGTTTATCTAGACGGGACGGTGGTGGACTTTGCGAAAGAGGGCCTTAACGAGGGCCTAGAGTTTCGTAACCCCAACGTAGCAGGGGAGTGTGGTTGCGGCGAGAGTTTCACGGTCTGACCGTGAACGCGACGGCGGGCGCAGTGGCGCGCGACTACTTTTCGTTATTCAACATTGAACCCAGTTTCACGGTTGACGAGATTACATTGGAGCAGGTGTATCACTCCTTACTGTCACAGTTTCACCCTGATCGTTACGCCGGAAAGCCGCAAGTTGAGCAACGCGTGGCGGCGCAACTCTGCGCAGACATTAATGCAGGCTATCGCACCCTTCAGGGTGAGGTCAGCCGGGCGCAATATTTACTGCAACACAGTGGCGTCGATCTCCAGACAGCCGAACGTGAAGGCGTTGGGGCGGAGTTTCTGATGACGCAAATACTGTTGCGTGAGCGTTTGGAAACGATTGCCGAGCTTGATCAGGTGGAACACCAAACTCTGGTGGACGAAATCGATGAGCACTACGGTGCCAGCCGAGATCGCTTTGCGGAGGCAGCGCAGAAAGCAGCATGGCAGGAGGCTTCCCGCTACTGGCAGGAGATGTGTTACCTCGAAAAGTTAGTTGATGCCACGGGCTCGCGGGGTCGTTAAATGGTGCTTCTTCAGATATCGGAGCCAGGCGAATCGCCGGACCTGAGCCTAACGCGCAGCATCGCAGTGGGTATCGACCTGGGGACTACGAATAGTTTGATTGCTCAGTTCGACGGTGCGCAGGTGCGCGTTTTTGAGGATGAGTTAGGTCAGCCGTCGCTACCGTCGGTGGTGCACTACGGTGCTGAGTCGACTCAAGTGGGTGACGCAGCTTTGGCGTTAGCCAATGAGCAACCTGAGAATACCATCGCGTCTGCGAAGCGTATGTTGGGCCGCGCACGCGAGGAGGTTGTCGATGATCCCTACGCCAGTCTGACGACTGACGGAGCGCTGGCGTTTGCAACGGATCAGGGTAAAAAAACGCCCGTAGAGGTCTCTGCTGCCATTCTTGACGCACTTAAGATCCGCGCTGAGGCTCATCTTGATAGCCCGATTGCGGGTGCGGTGATCACCGTGCCAGCTTATTTTGATGACGCGCAGCGCCAAGCCACGCGTCAGGCAGCCGAATTGGCCGGGATTAAGGTGTTGCGCTTACTGAATGAACCCACCGCAGCGGCAGTGGCCTATGGTCTGGATGAGCAGGCGGAAGAATCCTCTTTGCTCGCTGTTTATGATCTCGGTGGGGGTACCTTCGATATCTCTATCCTTAGAATGCGCGCAGGCTTGTTTGAGGTGCTCGCCACTGGCGGTGACAGCGCTTTGGGCGGGGATGATTTTGATCGTGAAATTGCCCGGTATGCGATGACCGAGTTGGGCATCACGGACCCCACATCGCGGCAGCGTCGCACCTTATTGAGTCTTGCTCGGCATGCCAAGCAGGCATTGAGTGAATCGTCCGATGTCCAGATTGACGGTAGCGGCTTGGGCAGCAATGTGCCGCCGCTCTCACTGACACGGCATACCTTAGAGACTTTGATTGGGCCCTATATTGAGCGCACGCTCATAGCCTGCAGGCAGGCATTAAACGACGCCGGCGTTGAGTCGGTTGATCGGGTGGTGCTGGTCGGTGGCTCAACCCGCACGCCCGCTGTTGCTCAGGCTGTAGAAGCGTGCTTTGGCCAGACGCCGTTGAGCACTCTCGATCCGGATCAGGTCGTGGCGATGGGCGCAGCTAGGCAGGCCGATATCTTGATTGGCAATCGGAGCGATAACGACGCGTTATTGCTGGATGTTATTCCTTTATCCCTGGGGCTTGAGACCTATGGTGGGTTAGCAGAACGTATTATCGATCGAAACAGCACGATCCCTATTGCGCGGGCTCAAGAATTTACGACGGCACGAGATGGGCAAACCGGTTTGGTGGTTCACGTTGTCCAGGGTGAACGAGAACGAGTTGCGGATTGTCGCTCACTGGCAACCTTTGAGCTCAAGGGAATTCCGCCCATGGTTGCGGGTGCGGCGCGGATAGAGGTGACCTTCCGAGTCGACGCTGACGGTATCCTAGAAGTGTCGGCAGTGGAGCAGCAAACTGGTGCGCGCAGCGAAGTCGTAGTCAAGCCAGCGTTTGGTCTGGATGAGCTTGATATCACTGACATGCTGAAAGCCAGCTATGAGTTTGCGGCCGAGGATATGGTGGCGAGGAAGCTGGCAGAAGCGGGTGTTGAAGCGGAGGCGCTGCTCGAGGGGCTGCGCGCTGCCTTGGCACAAGATGGTGATTTGCTGGACAGCGACGAAGCGCAGGTATTGCAGGAAGAGATGGCGCGACTAGAGCAGGTATTGCTGCAGACTGACGTCGATAGCCTCCGCGAGCACACAGAAAAATTAGGACGCGCGAGTGAGACGTTTGCCGCGCGGAGAATGGATCGCAGTATTCAAAGCGCACTCCGGGGCATATCAGTGGGTCAACTGGACGCCGAAAGTGCTGAATAAAAGAGGCAAGCATGGCTGAGATCGTTGTTTTACCGCATCACGACATTTGTCCTGAGGGGGCAGTAGTTGAGGCGCAGCCTGGAGAGAGCGTCTGTGAGGCGTTGTTGCGCCACGATATTGATATCGAGCACGCTTGTGAGATGTCCTGTGCCTGTACTACTTGCCATGTGATTATTCGAGAAGGATTTGACTCGCTGGCCGACGCCGATGAGTTGGAAGAGGATTTTTTGGATAAAGCGTGGGGCCTGGAGCCTGAATCTCGCTTGTCCTGTCAGGCGCCAGTGGGGACCGTAAATCTTGTTGTGGAGATACCGAGATACACCATTAATCATGCGTCGGAGCGGCATTGAGGCACGGGCATTGTTGCCATGACACTGCCGTATAAACGTTTTATACTCCGCGCCCGCGGGGACATCACCCCTAGACAACACAGCGAAGAGTGGAGAAATACATGGCGGTGGAACGCACCTTATCGATAATCAAACCTGATGCGGTGGGGAAAAACGCCATCGGTCAAATCATCAGCCGATTTGAGGAAGCAGGCCTGCAAGTGGTCGCAGCTAAGATGCTGCACCTATCCGATGCAGCGGCGGGTGGTTTTTATGCCGAGCACAAAGAGCGCCCTTTTTATCCGGATTTGGTCGCCTTTATGACGTCAGGTCCTGTCGTGGTGCAAGTGCTTGAGGGCGAGGGTGCTATTGGTCGCAACCGCGAGCTGATGGGCGCAACCAACCCTCAGGAAGCAGCAGCTGGCACGATACGGGCCGATTTTGCGCAATCTATTGATGCTAATGCCGTTCACGGCTCTGATTCTGCAGCCTCGGCGGAGCGGGAGATCAGCTATTTCTTTGCCTCAAGCGAGATCTGCCCACGCTGAATCTCAGCGGGGTGCGGCGCCATGACAGCGTTGGATCAGCTGATTGCCACCACTCCCAGTGGGGAACGGGTCAACCTATTGGGAATGACCCGGGTCCAGCTGGAAGCTTTTTTTCTCGATCTGGGAGAGAAGCGCTTTCGCGCGCAGCAGGTGATGAAATGGATTCACCATAGAGGTGTGCTGGATTTTTCTGACATGACGGATCTGGGTGTGGCGTTGCGAGCGCGTCTTGCCGATATTGCAGAGATCACCCCGCCTCGTATTGCTGAGCAACAAGACTCACAGGACGGCACCCGCAAATGGGCGATTGCTGTCGAGGGTGGCAGCTTGGTAGAGGCGGTACTGATTCCCGAGGGCGACCGCGCGACCTTATGTGTGTCGTCTCAGGTGGGCTGCAGTCTAGACTGCACATTCTGTTCTACCGGTAAACAGGGCTTCCAGCGAGATCTCAGTGCAGCAGAAATTATTGGTCAGGTTTGGTTGGCGATCAATTCTTATCAAGCGTGGCAGTCTGGCAAAGGGCGTGTTGTGACGAATGTGGTTATGATGGGCATGGGCGAACCCTTGCTTAATTTTGACAACGTGGTCGCCGCGATGAATCTCATGTGCGACGACTTAGCCTACGGTTTATCCAAGCGGAAGGTCACGTTATCGACGTCCGGCGTGGTGCCTAACTTGGATCGATTGGCTGAATGGGCCGACGTGAGCCTCGCAGTATCCCTCCATGCCCCCAATGACGCGCTGCGCAATGAGATTGTCCCCATAAACCGCAAATACCCGATTGCACGCTTATTGGCGTCAGCTAAGGCGTATCTCGATGCGCAAACGGACAAAAAACGGGTGGTCACTATTGAATACACGCTGCTGGCAGGCGTGAACGACAGTGTTGAACAGGCTCGTGAGCTGGCTGAGTTGCTCAGGGATTATCCCTGCAAGATCAATTTAATCCCTTTTAATGACTTTCCTAACTCGGGCTATCAGCGGCCGAGTGGGAATGCGGTGACGCGATTCTGGCAGGTGTTGGTCGATGCGGGATTTGTCGTCACGGTGCGAACAACCCGAGGCGACGACATCGACGCCGCCTGCGGTCAGTTGGTCGGAGAGGTGGTAGATCGCACACGGCGATCTGCGCGGCATCGTGCTGGACGTGGTGATCACAGCCTGTTGCAATGAGGCTCACCAAGTTGGAGCGAGGGTAACAGGATGAGCCACTCAGTAATCGTGCAGTCCTTGGTGGTGAAGTCGATCTCGTCGATTTTTCTGTGTCTGTCCCTCGGGAGTGTGGCGGCAGCATTGTCGGGTTGTGTGACGGAATACAGCGGCGGCACTCAGATGTCAGCGGACCCCGACGCAACAGTGGAGAAGCGCGTCTCCCTTGCGAGGCAGTATATTGGGGTGGGTGATTGGGAAAATGCGAAGCGAAACTTAGAGCTGGCTCAGCAAATTGACCCCAATAGCGCTGAAGTCTTCGAGGCATTTGCGTTGGTGTACCAAAGCACAGGTGAAAATGTGCTGGCTGAGGCGCAGTTTCAGGCGGCCTTACAGGTTGATCCCTCCCTGTCCAGGGCGCGCAATAATTATGCTGCATTCCTCTATTCTCAGGGGCGATTTGTCGAGGCTGAGCGAGAGTTTAAGCGGGTGACAGGCGATACGCTCTATAGCGGCCGGCCAATGGCGTTCGTGAACTTGGGCTTGAGTCGATTGCAGTTGGGCGAAAAAAAAGAGGCGGAGGCGGCTTTTACGCGAGCATTATCGATGGATCGGCGTAATTCAGTGGCGTTATTAGAGATGGGATTTCTCCGACTCGAAGCGGGTGATACTGGCGAAGCTGCGCGGTATCATAGCGATTACCGAGCAACCGCCCCGACGCAATCGCCAAGAGGTCTGCTGCTCGGGCTTGAAATTGCTCGTGCTGCGGGTGATACGGATACACTCAGTAGTTACGAGTTGGCATTGCGAAGCTTGTATCCAGATTCGTCTGAATATAGGTTGTGGGAAGAGAGGCAGAATCGATAAGCAAAGCTCGGCACGATAGCTGAGTACGGGGAGAATAATAGCCATGAAGCAGCCGTCGCCGATAAAGCGCCGAGTCAGCAGGCAGATATACGTAGGGAATGTCCCCATTGGCGGAGATGCGCCGATTGCGGTGCAAAGCATGACGAATACGGAAACCTGTGACGTTGACGCGACCGTCGCCCAAGTGAATGCCATTTCGGCAGCCGGCGCCGATATTGTCAGAGTGTCTGTGCCGAGTATGGAAGCGGCAGAGGCATTTCGCGACATTCGTGCACGAGTGGATGTTCCACTGATCGCCGATATCCATTTTGATCATAAGATCGCCTTAAAAGTGGCCGAATACGGTGTGGATTGCTTGAGAATTAATCCGGGTAATATCGGTCGCGAAGAAAAAGTGAAAGAAGTCATTGCTGCGTGTCAGGATCGGGGCATTCCCATTCGCATTGGTGTGAACGCGGGTTCATTGGGTAAGGACCTACTGCGCAAGTATCCCGAGCCGAATGCCGAGGCGTTAGTGGAATCAGCAATGCGCAATATTGAGATGCTAGATCGTCATGATTTTCAGGATTTTAAGGTCAGCGTTAAGGCGTCAGAAGTCTTTATGGCGGTGGAGGCCTATCAAAAACTAGCTCAACAGATCGAGCAGCCGTTGCATCTGGGCATTACCGAGGCAGGTGGTACTCGCGGTGGCACTGTCAAATCAGCGGTGGGTTTGGGTATGTTGCTCATGCAGGGCATTGGAGACACCATTCGCGTCTCCTTAGCCGCTGACCCTGTCGAGGAAGTCAAAGTCGGCTTCGAGATTCTCAAGAGTCTCAAGTTGCGAGCAAATGGCATCAACTTTATTGCCTGCCCGAGTTGCTCTCGGCAGAACTTTGATGTGATTAGCACGATGAACACCTTGGAAAGTCGTCTTGACGATATCCGAACGCCGATGGACGTTGCGGTCATTGGCTGCATCGTGAATGGGCCTGGTGAAGCGCGCGAAGCCGACGTTGGCTTGACCGGTGCGACGCCGAGTAATCTGATTTATATCGGCGGTGAGCCGGACCACAAAGTCAGCAATCAGGATTTTGTCGACCACCTTGAATCAGTCATCCGAGAGCGAGCAGAGATTATTGAGGCGAAGCGCGCTGAGCGCGAGGCCAATATTATTTCCAGCACCCACTGATATTTTGCTATGACGACATACCAAGCGATCCGCGGGATGGTGGACATCCTGCCAGAGCAGACGCCTTTGTGGCAGTCGATGGAGACGGCCGCGCTGGAGGTTTTGTCCGGCTACGGTTACGCAGAAATTCGACTGCCTATTATCGAGACGACCGGGCTCTTTGCCCGTTCGATTGGTGAGGTCACCGATATCGTCGAAAAAGAAATGTATACCTTTGACGATCGCAATGAAAAAAGTATGACGCTGCGGCCAGAGGGCACCGCCGGGTGTGTTCGGGCTGTCGTGCAGCATAACTTGGCCATCACGCCACAAAAGTTATGGTATACCGGCCCCATGTTTCGCTACGAGCGACCGCAGAAAGGCCGACAGCGTCAGTTTCACCAGCTGGGTGTCGAGGCATTTGGTGTGGCGACCCCGGATCAAGATGCAGAGCTGATTGCCCTGTGTCGCCAACTTTGGCGGCGGCTGGGGGTGGACGATGCGCTCACGCTAGAGATTAACTGTATTGGTGATAGTGCTGATCGGTCAAAGTACCGTGAGGCGCTGGTTGCCTACCTGTCTGAGCACCGAGATTCTCTCGATGCCGACAGCCAGCGGCGACTGGAGAGTAACCCCTTACGCATTCTCGATAGTAAAGATCCGGGCACGCAGGCTGTGCTCGAAGGGGCGCCTTCGTTACCAGACTACCTCGACGCAGCAACAGGCGAAGAATTTGAGACTTTGCTGCAGTATTTGGCTGAGCTAGATATTGCGTACACTGTCAATCCGCGGTTAGTCAGGGGGCTCGACTATTACAATAAGACCGTGTTTGAGTGGACCACGACGCTGTTAGGTGCTCAAAGTACAGTGTGTGGTGGCGGACGGTATGACGGCCTCGTAGCGCTATTTGGGGGCAAACAAACGCCAGCGGCAGGCTTTGCAGTCGGGCTCGAGCGGCTGATCTTGCTCATGCAGGCGCTAGACATTAATGTCTCGCACCCAGTCGACCTTTACGTCATAACGGCAGATACTGCGGCCCTTGCGCACGCGTTGCCGAGGATCGATGCGTTGCGTGGCGAGTTTCCCGAGCTCGAGATTGTTCAGCACCTCGGAGGTGGCAGTTTTAAAAGTCAGTTTAAGCGCGCCGATAAAAGCGGCGCCTCACTGGCGTTGATCTATGGAGAGGCAGAGTTAGCCGCCAGTACGGTGACGCTGAAACCCCTCAGAGGCGAAAACGAGCAGCGAACAATAGCAGATGCGGAGCTCGTCTCCTTCCTGTCAGAGTATCTAAACGAAGTAGACAGCGCCTGATTGGTAGCGCGCTCAAAAAAGGAGTCATACGGTGGCAGACCATATGCAGGACGAGGCCGATTTAGAGGCCCTCAAGCGCTGGTGGGACGAAAATGGCAAGGGCCTCGTCGGTGCAGTAGCGGTGGCCGGGCTGGGAACCCTCGGCTGGCAGCAATATCAAGACTACTCGAGCTCACAGGTGGAGGCGGCCTCAGATTTATACGCCTCTATGTTGTCGACACAGCTTGAAGGCGGAGACCCTGAACAGCTTGAGGCTGTTGCCGAGATTTTGAAGGAGGAACACGCCGGCACGGCCTATGCGCGTTTTGGCGCTATGTTACAGGCACGAGTGGCAGTAGAAGCCGATGATTTAGCCACCGCAGAAACCGCTCTGAGATGGGCATTGAGTGCCGGCAATACGAGAGACGACTTTGGTCAATTGATTCAACTGCGCCTCGCACGAGTCCTAGCAGCACAGGATAAAGAGGCTGAGGCGCTGGCCATTTTGGCTCAGGGCAGCTCGGCCTATCCCATTGCTTATTTTCAAGCGGTTGGCGACATTCACCTAGCCGGTGGTCAGACCGAGGAAGCGCTGATGGCGTATCGTGCCGGGCGCGATGCATCGGTTGAGCTGGGGCAGATGAGTGCCGTGCTCGACAACAAAGTCCGCACGTTAGAGACTCGCGTGCCGGTTGCAGCTGACGGTAACCCGACTGGAGAGGCGAGCTAATGAAATCTGCCGGCCGCTTATTACTCATTTTGAGTTTGTCCATTATGACCGGATGCAGCACCGTAAAGGGTTGGTTTAGCGACGACGATTATGATCCGCGCGAGCCAGTTGAGCTTCAAAAAATTGATGAGCAGGTTAAGGTAAAAAATGCCTGGTCCCGTGGCATTGGTGATGGTCAAGGCGATGGGCTCTATAAAATCAATCCGCTGTTGGTCAATGGCAATATTTTTAGTGCGTCGGCCGAGGGCGAGGTGGCGAGTGTCGATGCGGCTACCGGACGCGTCCGGTGGAAGCGTGACGTTGAGCTAGCGTTATCGGGTGGTGTTGGGCACCACGCAGACAGTTTATTTGTGGGGGCATCGGAGGGATCAGTGATGCGCCTTTCAGCGGATAGTGGTGCGGAGATCTGGCGCGCTTCTGTCTCAGGCGAAGTGCTGTCTGCGCCGCAAGGGAATGGAAAATTCGTGGTCGCACAGACCTATGATGGCAAGCTCATGGGTTTCGATTACGACACGGGAGCCATCCGCTGGACCTATATGAGTGACGTACCGGTACTGACGTTACGGGGTACCGGGACTCCCATGATCATTGGCGACAATGCGGTAGCTGGCTTTGCTGATGGTAAATTGGTCGCCATTAACTTGCGTTCGGGTAATGTTGCTTGGGAGGCGCGGATTGCCATTCCTCAGGGGACCTCTGAAATCGAACGCATTGTGGATATCGATGGCTCCATGGCCTTACAGGGCAGCGATCTTTATGTTGCCAGTTACCAAGGAAGACTCGCCGCGATCGACACGCGATCGGGCCGTAAACTCTGGCAGCGCAGTGTGTCATCGGTGTCTGGCGTTGGGGTGGGATTTGGCAATGTTTATGTCGCGGACGATGACGGTACCGTGAGTGCGTATCTCAGAAACGGACAAGGCGTTCGCTGGCAAAATATTGATCTTGGCTTTCGTGAGTTATCCCGGCCAGTTCCCATTAACAGTTACGTGGCGGTAGTGGATTTTGAGGGATACCTGCATTTTCTGTCTCAGGTAGACGGCGAAATTGTAGGCCGCATCAAGGTGGATTCTGGTGGCGCGCGGGCAGACATGATTGCCAAGGGTAACCGCCTCTTTGTTTATACCAATGACGGTGCTCTAAAAGCCTACGACGTCGAATCGCGAGACTAAGATGCTACCGGTGCTCGCCCTGGTAGGGCGCCCTAATGTTGGCAAATCTACCTTATTCAACCAGCTGACGCGCAGCCGGGATGCCTTGGTCGCTAATTTGTCAGGTCTCACTCGAGACCGGCAATATGGGCAAGGCAAAATCGATGATATTGGCTTTATTGTGATTGATACCGGCGGCATCAGTGGCGAGGAGCTGGGAATTGATGCGGCGATGGCCAGTCAGTCGATGGTGGCTATCGATGAGGCAGATGTCGTGTTGCTGTTAGTGGATGGTCGTGCTGGAGTGCATCCCGGCGATGAAGCGCTGGTGCAGTACTTGCGTTCGCACAATAAACCCTTTCATCTTGTTATCAACAAAATTGACGGAGTGGGGGAAGACATCGCCGCCAGCGATTTTTATCGGCTAGGCGTTGAGCCGATCCATACGATTGCGGCATCCCATAACCGCGGTGTGAGGCAGCTGATCACGCAGGTGTTGATACCCTGGGTTGAGCAAGAGGCGGCTGAGGCAGTTCATGCCGACGGACAATCCATTCGTGTCGCGATTGTGGGCCGGCCTAACGTGGGTAAGTCAACCTTAGTGAATCGCATGTTAGGTGAAGAGCGTGTGGTGGTCTTTGATCAGCCTGGGACGACTCGTGATAGCGTTTATATCGATTACGAGCGCCGCGGCAGGCGCTATACGTTGATCGACACTGCTGGCGTTCGAAAGCGCAAAAATGTGCGCGAAACAGTAGAGAAATTCTCGATTGTCAAAACCCTCAAAGCCATCGCCGATGCGCAGGTGGTGATCCTGACGCTGGATGCCCATGAGGGGATTGTTGAGCAAGACTTGCATCTGCTAGGACAGTGTATAGATGCAGGGCGAGCATTGGTGATTGCCTTGAACAAGTGGGATGGCGTTGAGTCTGATGAGCGCGATTGGATTCGCTCTGAACTGAAGCGCCGACTCCAGTTCATTGACTATGCGGATATCCACTTTATCTCAGCATTGCATGGTTCTGGGGTGGGCAAGCTGTATGGCTCGATACACGATGCCCACGACGCCGCGACGCGTGCACTGGGTACGCCGCGATTGACCCGGATTTTAGAGGATGCGGTGGCAACCCATCCGCCGCCGATGGTGAATGGTCGGCGGGTTAAGCTCCGTTATGCTCATGCCGGTGGGCAAAACCCACCCGTCGTGGTCATTCATGGCACGCAAACAGATGCACTGCCGTCAAGCTATCGGCGTTACCTTGAGAAGATCTTTCGCCGTGAGTTGGCACTCCACGGCACGCCGATTCGTATCGAGTTGAGATCGGGCAGTAATCCCTATTCTGGTAAGCGCAATAAATTGACTCAACGGCAAGTGCAGCGGCGCCAGCGGATGATGAGCCATATCAAAAAATCTGAAAAAAAGGCCCGACAGAAAAAGCGAGACCGGTAATCGTAAGCCTAGCCCCGCTTCATGCTCAGATGGCTTGTGGGTTGGTCTCCCAACGTTTCGATGGCGGCGGCTCACTCAGTGGCTAGGTGGGGCGTGGACTAGAGGGGCGCGCCTTCCGGATACAAAGCGGCTTCCAACGCGCTAAGCCTCTGTTGTAGCTGCTCACGCTCCGGAGACTGCAGGTTGATATGCCCGACTTTTCGGCGGCCTCGAATCGATTTGTCATACCAGTGCAGGGCGGTATCGCTCGCTTGTAGCAGTGCCGCGTCGGCCCCTCTGCCCAATAAATTGACCATGCCGGCATAGCCAGCTGGGATCGTGCCGCCCGGGTGCGTATCGGTGATCGCGCGTAAGTGATTGCTAAATTGCGAGGTCACCCCGGCGTCCTGCGACCAATGCCCACTGTTATGAACTCTCGGTGCCAGTTCATTGACTCGCAGTACGCCAGCTTCGTCAAAGAGCTCGATGGAGAGCACCCCAACATAAGACCAATGATCCAGTAGTCGGTTGGCAATATCGGTTGCCTGCTGTTGAGTCTGCTGTGAAATATTGGCTGCAGGCACCTCTGAGGTCAGCAAGATACCCTCTCGGTGTCTATTTTCCGTCAAGGGATACATGGCGGTATCGCCACTCACAGATCGCGCCACGATTAACGAGAGCTCACGATCAAAACGGATGGCGCCCTCTACAACCAGTGGGGGTAGGGTTGGCATCTTCAGTGCCAGCGCGGCCAGTTCATCAGTATTCTGCAGCAGCCACTGATTTTGCCCGTCATAACCTTGCTCACATGATTTGACGAAAGCGGGATAACCCAAGGTGTTCACAGCCTCGCTCAGCGAGGCTGCATCGGTCACCACGTGAAAGGGGGCAGTTGCGATATCCAGTGATTGCAATAACGTCTTTTCACGACCGCGGTGCTGGCATATTCGAATGGCGTCGGCGCTCGGTGCCACTCGGCAGTAGTTCGAGAGCGATTCCAGCAACGCCACATCGACATGCTCCTTCTCCACTGTGACCACATCTGGGCGGCCCAATGCTTCAAAGAGCGCTTCGCCAGACTGGTATTGGTCGCTGGAGAGGACCGGCCCGAGACCTTCAACGCAACGTGTACCCTCGCCGGGATCTGCTAAAAAGGTGAAGTGATGGCCCATTTCCCAACCCGCAAGCGCCAGCATTCTCGCCAGTTGGCCACAGCCGACAATCGCAATACGCATCAGTCGACCGAGTGCGGGACACCGGCGGTTTGTTGCGATCGCCAATGCTGAATAGAGTGAGACAGAGCTGCATCTGAGGTCGCTAAAATCTGAGCTGCCAGCAAACCCGCGTTGTATGCACCGGGTTCACCAATGGCCTGGCAGGCTACCGCGACACCGCGCGGCATTTGAACCATCGACAGCAAGCTGTCCATCCCCTGAAGATGTTTACTTGAAACCGGTACGGCAATGACCGGAAGGTGGGTCATAGCGGCGGCCATGCCTGCAAGGTGGGCTGCACCGCCTGCGCCGGCAATGATCACCTTAATGCCCCGTGCAGCGGCGCTCTCAGCAAACTCCACCAGCCGAGCGGGTGTTCGATGTGCTGATACGACGCTGGATTCAAAGGGAATATCCAGCTCTGATAACACGGTGGTCGCAGCCTGCATGGTGCTCCAGTCAGACTGTGAACCCATGATAATGCTAACCAATGGCTCACTCATGCCTTGCTCTCCTGACAAGTCCGTCCTGCGTCGAAACGCAAGCAAGGGCGGAGTCTAGGGGGAAATCGCAATAACTTAAAGCGCGGCGTGGACTGGGCCATGGCGGATCATTTTTTCAGTGAATGGCAGATATGGTTTCTATTTGTTTTGAAAATGGCACTCTGGTGCCTAAACTCCCCACCCTTATTCACCGTTGCGGTAGCGGTGATCTTAGCCGGAGAGACTTCATGTCTAATTACGCAGACACCATTAAGGCGCTTGAATCAACTTGTGGTCAGACCGCCGGATGGTCGGATATCAGCCCCGAGCATGCAGCGCGTATGCGACTTCAAAATCGCTTTCAGACGGGGCTCGATATCGCCCGTTATACGGCTGCGATCATGCGCAAAGACATGGGTGACTATGACAAGGATCCTGGTCAGTACACGCAGTCCCTCGGCTGCTGGCACGGTTTTATTGGCCAGCAAAAACTCATCTCGATTAAGAAGCACTTTGGTAATACCGATAAGCGCTACCTTTACTTGTCGGGTTGGATGATCGCCGCGTTGCGTTCCGAATTTGGGCCATTGCCCGATCAGTCGATGCATGAGAAAACGTCCGTGCCTGCATTGATCGAGGAGCTTTACACTTTCCTTCGGCAGGCGGACGCCCGTGAGCTGGGTGGGTTGTTTCGTGGTCTAGACAAGGCCCGTAAGGCGGGTAATGACGTCGAAGCTCAGGCTATCGTCAGTCAAATCGACGCTTTCCAAACTCACGTTGTGCCGATCATTGCTGATATCGATGCGGGGTTCGGCAACGAGGAGGCAACTTATCTGCTAGCGCGCAGCATGATTGAAGCCGGTGCCTGTGCAATCCAGATTGAGAACCAGGTCTCTGATGAAAAGCAGTGCGGCCACCAAGATGGCAAAGTGACGGTTCCCCATGCTGATTTCATCGCAAAGATTCGAGCGATTCGCTACGCCTTTTTAGAGCTTGGTGTCGAAGACGGTGTCATCGTCGCGCGGACTGATTCTCTCGGAGCCGGCTTAACCAAGCAGATTGCAGTGACTCAGGAGCCAGGAGATTTAGGGGATCTTTACAACGGGTTCCTCGATGGAGATTACATCGACAGTGCCGACGATATTGCCAATGGTGATGTCGTTGTCAAAGCGAACGGTAAATTGCTCAGGCCTGCACGTCTTGCCTCGGGTTTGTTTCAGTTCCGCAAAGGGTCTGGTGAGGACCGGGTGGTGCTCGACTGCATTACCTCTTTGCAAAATGGCGCTGATTTACTCTGGATCGAAACGGAGAAGCCTCACGTTGGTCAGATCGCATCAATGGTCAATCGTATTCGGGAAGCGGTTCCGAGTGCCAAGCTGGTTTATAACAACAGCCCCTCGTTTAACTGGACCTTGAGCTTCCGCCAGCAGGTTTTTGACGCCTGGTCTGAGGCAGGCCAAGATGTGGCCGCTTACGAGCGCGCTGCCTTGATGGATGCCCGTTACGATGAGACCGATCTGGCGCGAGAGGCGGATCAACAGATCCAATCCTTCCAGCGAGATGCGGCGCGTGAAGCCGGTATTTTCCACCATCTGATTACGTTGCCGACTTATCATACGGCGGCGCTATCGACCGATAATCTCGCCAAAGAGTATTTTGGTGAAGCGGGAATGCTGGGCTATGTTGCTGGGGTTCAGCGAAAAGAAATTCGTCAAGGTATCGCCTGTGTTCGGCATCAGAACATGGCGGGCTCCGATATGGGCGACGACCATAAGGAGTACTTCTCCGGCGATGCAGCGCTCAAAGCCGCCGGCGACGATAACACCATGAACCAGTTTGGCTGATACGTTACGCCAATCTCACGCTTTCGCGGGCACTGGTGTGCCCGCGCTTGCGTTTGTCCTAGCAGACGCGCACTCTTTTCCTTATGAAATGGGAAGAAATTGATCAACAGGTGTGCTCGGTGGCCCGAGCACTCTCGATTCTTGGTGAACGATGGACGTTACTGATCATCCGTGACGCCTTTCGTGGTACCCGTCGATTCGATGCCTTTCAGCGCAGTCTGGGTGTCACGCGTCATCGGCTGTCGGAGCGATTGCGCAAACTGGTAGAAGAGGGCGTGCTGACGCGAGTCGCCTACATGGATCGACCGGTTCGCTACGAGTATCGTCTGACCCGCAAGGGATTGGCGCTTTATCCCGTCTTGATGACACTGAGTCAGTGGGGTGATGACTGGTTGGACGATGGGAATGGTCCACCCGAGCATTATCGTCACAGTCGATGCGGCAAGATTACGCGTTCGGTGCTCAGCTGTGATCAATGTGGAGAAGCACTGAGGCCTGAGGAGGTATCGGTGCAACGGGGCACGATTCTCACTGCCTATCTGGAGGACTTAGCTGAGCAAGGGCAGAACATTCCCTCCGATGGTGAAGTGGCGAGAGGCGCTGCTCAATTTTGGCGCGATAACGGGAGCGAATAGCGATGGGTGAACAGGTTAATGAGCTAGTGATGAATGCTGATTTGGCTGATATGTCGTCGTCTAACTTAGACCCTGTCGCCGAGCGTTTGTTTCGGAAGCAACGACTGGCTGCGGCACTCAGATTATTCGGCAAGTTTGGCTTTGATGAGGGCGTCGCCGGCCATATCACGGTGAGAGACCCGATCGATACTGAGACATTTTGGGTGAACCCAATGGGGCGCTCGTTTAAATTGGTGCGTGTCTCGGACCTCATTCGCGTCAGTCATGATGGCGACGTGTTGGACGGGGAGGGGCTGTTAAATGGCGCGGCCTTCACGATTCACAGCCAAATTCATCGGGCGCGTCCAGAAGTCACTGCCGCCGCTCACGCACACTCAGTTTACGGAAAAACCTGGTCGTCCTTGGGGCGTTTATTGGATCCGCTGACCCAAGATGCGTGTGCCTTTTATGATGATTTGGCGCTCTTGGATGACTACACGGGTGTGGTGGTCTCGATGACCGAGGGCGAGCGACTGGCGGGCGCGTTGGGTGATAAAAAAGCCATCATGCTAAAAAATCACGGGCATCTGACCGTAGGGGAGTCGGTTGATGAAGCCCTTTGGTGGTATGTGACACTGGAGCGTAGTTGCCAAGTGCAGTTGATGGCCGAAGCGGCAGGCACGCCGAGTCCGATTCCGGATGAGATGGCGAAACATACCGCGGGGCAGGTCGGCAGCACGTTGGC
>CAJWWJ010000004.1 GCA_913048575.1 uncultured Halieaceae bacterium | reverse complement strand
TCAAGGTCGATTACGGTTAATTGCGTGGCACCAGGGTTTATAGATACCGATATGACTCGCGCCTTGAACGAGGCACAGCGAGCCGGGTTGCAGGCGCAAATTCCACTGGGGCGCTTGGGCTTGCCCGAAGATATCGCTGAGACGGTGGTTTTTTTGGTCAGTGATGGTGCTCAGTATGTCACTGGAGAGACCATTCATGTCAACGGTGGTCTCTACATGGGCTGAAGATCCTTATCAAGAGGGATAAACAGAGTAAAAAGGGTTTTACTTGCGGCAAAAGCTTGTAAAATCCCCGTCGTGCAGGCGCAGTGCCTGACTAACTTGGGAGTATTGAGTACGTCATGAGCAATATCGAAGATCGAGTCAAGAAGATTGTCGCTGAGCAACTGGGCGTCAAGGAAGAGGAAGTAAAAGCGGAGGCATCTTTTGTTGATGATCTCGGCGCTGACTCCCTTGATACGGTAGAGTTAGTGATGGCGCTGGAGGAGGAGTTCGAAACCGAAATCCCCGACGAAGAGGCCGAGAAAATCACAACGGTTCAGCTGGCTATTAATTACATCAACGAAAATCTCGCTTAAGCGAGTCGCAGCAGCGAATCGAATCAAGGGCCGCTCTGCTTCAGCATTGCGGCCCTTTCGCTTTCATGGGTTAGTGAATTATTGATCGTATTGGGGTTGGTTGGTGACCTGGCAGGGGGAAGTCGATCTACCTGCTGGTGTGCATCCGGCAATCGATACGTTTAGCACACCACCGTTAAACGCAACAAAAGGGGCGAAGCATGAAAGGCAATAAAGTCGTTGTCACTGGGCTGGGCGCCGTGACGCCGCTGGGGCTCGACGTCGCGACCAGCTGGCAAGGCATTTGTGCTGGCGCCAGTGGCGCGGCCAACATTGACCAATTCGATGCGAGTGCCTTTACAACCCGTTTCAGTGCCAGTGTGAAATCGTTCTCTGTTGAGGGCTATCTAGAGCCCCGCGACGCCCGCAGGATGGATCCTTTTATCCAATACGGGATGGTCGCTGGCATTCAGGCTTTTCGTGATTCTGGTTTTGAGGTGACTGACCAAAATGCCCATCGTGTCGGCTGTGCCATTGGCTCAGGGATTGGTGGTATTGGCTCTATCGAAGACACCGCCATGCTGGTCGAACAGAAGGGGCCAAAACGCGTATCACCGTTCTTTGTCCCAGGGGCCATCATTAATATGATCGCCGGTAATTTATCGATTCTCTATAACCTGCAGGGGCCCAACCTTGCCGTGGTCACCGCCTGTACCACGGGCACCCATAATATTGGCTTGGGCGCTCGGCTCATCGCGGCAGGCGATGTCGATGCGATGCTCGTCGGCGGAGCAGAAATGGCAACGACCCCAGTTGGCATCGGTGGGTTTGCAGCGGCGCGGGCATTGTCTACGCGCAACGATGATCCCGAGAGCGCGTCACGTCCTTGGGATGCTGACAGAGACGGTTTTGTTTTGGGAGACGGCGCCGGCATTCTCTTGCTGGAGTCATATGATAGCGCCAAAGCGCGAGGGGCTCATATTTATTGCGAGCTCACCGGCTTTGGTATGAGCGGGGACGCCTACCATATGACCTCTCCTCCCGAGGATGGCCGGGGCGCGGCGGCGGCAATGCAGCAAGCGCTCAATGACGCAGAGTTAGAGCCTGCTGATATTGGGTACGTCAATGCTCATGGCACATCTACGGCAGCGGGTGACCTTGCGGAGACCCTGGCGATCAAAGCGGTTTTTGGCGACCACGCCTCGGAGTTAGCTGTGAGCTCAACTAAATCAATGATTGGACATTTGCTGGGGGCGGCAGGCTCGGTGGAAGCCATTCTGACGATTCTTGCACTGAGAGATGGTGTGGCGCCACCCACGATTAATCTCGATAACCCCAGCCCGGGATGCGATTTGAATTACGTTCCTCACCACGCTCAAGAACGCGTGATGCGCCATGCTTTGTCGAATTCGTTTGGCTTTGGCGGCACCAATGGTTCTTTGATCTTTAGTCAGCTGGGTTGATATCGCCATTGCCAACGCCATACGAATGGGTTGATGGCAAAGCGGGGGCGAGCATCCCGCTTGACGATCGAGGGCTGAACTATGCTGACGGTGCTTTCGAGACGATGAGTTGCTTGAGTGGAAAAATTGCGTGCCAATCGCTTCATTCAGCTAGGCTCTCATTGGCACTTGAGGCCCTGCGTTTTCCGCATCCAGAAGCCATTGCGCAGCGGGTTTTTGAGGACATTTGTCGTTGCGTGGAGTCGGTGGGGCATTCCGGCACGGCGCGTCTAACGGTGACCCGCGGGTCGGGTCCGCGCGGGTACGCACCACCCGATTCAGTATCGCCCAGACACATTCTGACGCTGTTTCCGCCGCTAGTGCAGGCGCCAGATCGGCAGTCTTGTGGCATCGCGCAGATTCGCTGGGCGTTTCAGCCCGAGCTTGCCGGACTCAAGCTATTGGCGCGTACCGAGCAGGTTCTGGCAGCACAGGAGGCGGCTGCTCAGCAGTGGGATGACGCGCTCATGTTAGATGCACAAGACCATGTCATCTCTACTTCCCGCGGCAATATTTTTGCTTTTTTTGGCAATCAGTGCGTCACACCTGATTTGAGCCGGTGCGGTATCGCAGGAACCCGCAGACAGCTCCTCATCGAGACAGTGCTGCCACAGCTCGACTATGTCGTCGACGAACAGTCCATCACGCTAGCAGCGCTTCGACAAGCCGATGCCGTGCTCATCAGTAATACGGTAAGAGGCGTTGTTGCGATCTCTCGTATCGAGGGCCAGCACTTACCAGAAAGCACTTTACCCGAGCGTATTCAAGATGCACTGATGCAACAGGTGGCCTCGTGGGTCGCCCGCTAATTGCGCTAATCGGTGCGCTGTCGCTCGTTGGGGCGATGACAGCTTATGTGTTGTACGCGAGCTGGCAGCAGCCCCTTAAGCTTCAGCCCGAGGGAGCAGTATTGACCATCAGACCCGGAGAGAGCCTGCATCATGTGCTTAGAGGGCTAGCGAACCAAGGTTGGATTACCAGAGCGCGATGGGTTGGCGTCATTGCGCAGGGTTTTGGGCTTGATAAGCAGATTAAGGCGGGCGAGTTCTTTATCGAGTCGCAGATGACGGTGTCGGAATTGCTAATGCGGCTCGCCAAAGGTGAGGTGCTGCAATACAGCGTGACCCTTCCTGAAGGTATTACTTTACGGGAAGCACTTTCACTGTTGCACGGCCACGATAAATTAACGCAGACGGCCCCGGCTGCTTTGGCCTTGTCGTTGCGAGAGATGTCTGCGGGAGCGGACACTGCGGAGGGTTGGTTCTTGCCGGAAACGTGGTCCTTCACCGCGGGCGATCGTGATGTCGATATTTTAATGCGCTCCCACGACGCGATGCAGCGGTTGCTGGCGCAGTTGTGGGCGGAGCGTGATCTCCGCATGCCGCTCCAAAGCCCCTACGAAGCACTGACCCTAGCATCGATCGTCGAAAAGGAGACGGGCGCACCGGACGAGCGTCAGCAGATCGCAGGGGTGTTTTTACGCCGATTGGCGAAGGGCATGCGATTGCAGACAGACCCGACTGTCATTTATGGTTTAGGTGACCAATACGACGGTAATTTGAGGCGAGTGCATTTGCGCGACAGGACCAATATTTACAATACCTATGCGATTTCAGGATTGCCTCCCACTCCGATTGCGCTTCCGGGTGAGGCGGCCCTGCGGGCAGTGTTTTCGCCGGATCGTTCCGACACGTTATATTTCGTGGCCAAAGGCGATGGTACGCATGCATTTAGCCAAAGTTTGGCAGAGCATGAGCAAGCTGTGCGGCGCTACCAGTTGTCTCGTCGCGCAGATTATCAATCCAGCCCCCAAGCGCCGTCGCCACAGCACTGATGGCGCGCTTCATTACAATCGAAGGGGGAGAGGGTGCAGGCAAGTCCACTGCGCAGCGCTTTATTGCCGACAGACTGGCCGAGCGCGGCATAACGACAGTGCAAACGCGAGAGCCCGGCGGCACGCCCCTCGCAGAGGCGATTCGTCAGACATTACTCAGTGTTGATGGTGAAGCGCCAGTTGAAATGACGGAGCTATTGCTGGTGTTTGCAGCGAGAGCGCAACACCTTGCCAAAGTCATTGAGCCGGCACTATTGAGAGGCGATTGGGTGTTAAGCGATCGTTTCACCGACGCCACCTACGCTTATCAGGGTGCTGCGCGAGGGCTATCGACAGCAACCATTTTACATCTTGAGCAGCTCGTTCAGGGCGGTCGACAGCCCGATAAAGTGCTGATTCTCGATCTGCCACCGGAGATCGGCATGGCGAGAGCGCGATCCCGCGGAGAGCTTGATCGATTTGAACGCGAGGACCATGATTTTTATGAACGCGTGCGGGCAGGCTACTTAATGCGAGCCGAAGCGACGCCCGAGCGATACAGCGTCATCGACGCCGGACAGGCGTTGCCGCAAGTCGAGTCAGCGCTGTCGGCTGAAATAGAGGCGTGGTTTGATGAGCGCTGAGTCAACCGCCGTTGAGCCGGGATGGCTGCCTGCCACTCCCGACTGGTTTTTGGACGCACTGCAGCGATGGGACGCATCTGGCAGGCAGCGCAATCGCGGCCACGCCTATTTAGTCCTCAGCGAGGAAGCGGCAGAGGCGAACCTGTTTAACCGCGTCCTCGCGGCGGCACTGCTCTGTTCGGCGGCTGAGTCAAAAGAACCCTGCGGGGACTGCAAAGGGTGTCGTGCGTACCGGCAAGGTGCGCATGGAGACCTGATGATTCTGGAGCGTGAGGAAGGTAAGCGAGCGATTGGTATCGAGCAGGTTCGGTCGGCGACGCGCTTTTTACAGCAGACTGCGCTCTATGGGGTGCGCAAAATATTGTTGGTACAAGAGGCCGACCTGATGACACCTGCAGCGGCCAATAGCTTGCTAAAGACCCTCGAGGAGCCGTCGGGAAGCAGTCTATTGCTGCTCTCGACCTCGGCAGCGTGGCGATTACCGCCTACCGTGCGGTCACGATGCCAAACGCTGCGCTTGCCCAAAGCATCACCTGAGAGTGCCGCGCTATGGCTTGCTGAGCAGAGCGGATGGCCGGAAAACGAGGTCGACAAAGCGCTGCGTATGACTGACGGCAATCCGGTCTCTGCCTTGGATAAAGCCAGCCGTGACGCGATGTATTTTTCGGGAGCGCTTGAGGAGAGCTTCAGTGCCTTACTTGGGAACGCCACCACTCATGCTGGTGTCCCGGAGGCGTGGTCCCGGACTGAACCAGAGGTACTGCTCGAACGACTGCTGCCCTTCATCGAGACGCATTGTCGGCGTGCAGACTCAAATTATCTTCGTCATGAGGGTGTCAGCTGGATGCTGTTGCATCACTGCGTCGCTGAGCTCCAGGGTCGGATTAAGAGGGGCGCTACCCCGGGCTCCGATATTCTAGCAGCCGAGGTGTATCGGCTCTGTCGTAGCCGCGAGCATGAAGAGTTTCCGCGAGTGTCGCGGGATTTCTTGGCAAACATTGGGAGGCTGGGCGTTGGGGGATAAGTTGATGTTATGCTCCGCGATATGAAACACGACAGCTTAACCCTTTCCATCAAAGATCTGTCTGCCTTGCACGCCGCTTACATGTCTTTTCTGCGCCAAGGTGGGCTGTTTGTGCCGACAACAGCACGCTACCAACTCGGCGATCACGTGATTATTTTGTTATCGCTGCTGGATGAGCCGGAAACGTTGACGGTCACCGGACGCGTGATTTGGATCACACCCAAGGGCGCCCAAGGGCATCGCGAGACGGGAATCGGCGTCGAGTTCTCTGAGCAAGACGCACCAGTCAGTCATAAGATTGAAAATTATCTGGGTGGCTCGCTGGCGTCATCGAGGCAAACGCACACTCTATAAACATTTGCTGCTGGCGGACTGGGCGGTCTCAATAATAAGAGTGAGCGGTTCTCCACACAGAATCGATCGGGTTTTGCGCCAATAGCGGTTCCGCCACGCAGTCAATCGGAGTGATGGTGGCCCAAAAAAAATCGGGCCCCGAAGGACCCGTAGGCATAGACTTTTAGGAGTGGTGCTCCCGCGGGCACATCGGCGAGAGCACAAACCAGGCACTTGGGATGCCCGGTGCCGTTACGCTTCTTTTTAATGGGCGATCCGACCAATTTAGTATGCCCCATCAAAATAATTAATCCAATCCGTCAAGCCATTTTATTTGCGTCCTGCGTCAAATTACCCGATAACGCGCATTTATTCTTCTTATTCACATGATATATCGATGATAAATAATTGTTTTTAAATGTATTTGTACCTAATTCACTTCCTCAAGTAAATTCTTGATTGCTGCCGACAACATGGGCGGCGCGTCGGCGAGTGATCCTGCCTCGCGTCTCCGGTGTTTCAAGCCGGAGCCGTTGAAACGGCTCACATTCTGTGACACCATCCCGCGCCTCGTTTGTGCTCGGCGAATCGTTTTTCCAGGGTTCTGTGCGGAAGTGGCGAAATTGGTAGACGCGCTGGATTTAGGTTCCAGTGTCTTACGACGTGAGAGTTCGAGTCTCTCCTTCCGCACCATATAGTATCCTGCCATTGCGTAAGTAAAAGGGGCGGCCTAATAAGGGCTGCTTGTCTGTCGGGCTAATATTTTTAGGATTTCAGGAGCAAGAACATGCGGGTCTCCGTAGAAACAATGTCTGGGTTAGAGCGAAGAGTCACCGTTGGTGTCCCGGCAGACCGAGTTGACTCGGCAGTGCTGAAGCGTCTCAAAGAAGCGGCGAGCAACGTCAGGCTGCCTGGTTTCCGTCCCGGCAAGGTCCCGATGCGCGTTATGCAGCAACGCTTCGGCGCGGGTGTGCGGCAAGAGGTACTGGGCGAAGTGATCAGCCAATCCTTTCAAGAAGCCGTTATGTCTGAAAACCTCCGTCCCGCCGGCCAGCCCAGCATCGAGGCGAGAAAAATGGGTGCTGGTCAGGACGTAGAATACACCGCCACCTTTGAAATATTCCCAAGCATTGAAGTGAAGGACATCGACGATCTCGTCATCGAAAAGCCAACTGCGACGGTCACCGATGCGGATGTCGATAAAATCATTGAGGTGTTCCGAAAGCAACAGGGAGAGCTGGTCGTCGCTGAGCGGGCTGCGGAAGAGGGTGATACCGTCGTGATTGATTTTGAGGGATTTCGCGACGACGAGCCTTTTGAGGGAGGCAAAGGCGAGGACACTTCGTTAGAGCTCGGTTCTGGCCGAATGATCCCGGGTTTTGAAGACGGGTTGGTGGGCGCGGCAGCGAACGACAACCGGGTCCTCAACTTGACCTTTCCAGAGGATTATCAGAGCGAAGAGTTAGCGGGAGCCGCGGTAGAGTTTAAGGTGCTTATCAAAGAGGTCAAGACACTCGAATTGGCGCCCATCGATAGTGCGCTCTTCTCACAGTATGGGTTAGCAGACGGCACGGAAGAGGAGTTTCGTGTTGAAGTTCGCGAGAATATGGAGCGGGAGCTGCGCAATGCGGTGGAGGCGTCGGTGAAGACGCAGGTGATGGACGCAATTGCGGTGGCGCATGAAAGCATCGAGTTACCGACTTCGCTGATCGCTCAAGAGACGCAGGCAATGCGACAGCAAATGTTCCAACAGTTTGGGGGCGGTGTCCCGCAGGACATGGATTTAACCTCCATTTTGCCGGACGAAATGTTCTCTGAGCAGGCTGAGAGGCGCGTGAAACTGGGGCTCGTCGTTGCCGAAATGATCGGCCAGTATGAGCTGACGGCGGAGCCCGCTAAAATAAGAGAACGAATCGAGGAAATCGCTTCGACTTATCAAGATCCAGAGGAAGTGATTAACTGGTACTACTCGGAGAACGAGCAGTTGGCGGGGATTGAATCACGCGTGCTTGAAGACGCGGTGGTTGACAAAATGGTTGCGGGCGCTGCGGTCCAAGACATCGAACTGAGTTATGAAGATGCGCTAGCCCGTGCGCGTCCACAGTCTGCAGAGCAGGCATAGACAGGAGTGAGTATGAGTCAGCACGATTTTTCGCTAGACCCTCAAAACCTCGGCTTGGTGCCGATGGTGATAGAGCAGACTTCGCGAGGGGAGCGTTCTTTTGACATTTACTCGCGGCTCTTGAAGGAGCGCGTGATCTTTATCGTAGGTGCGATCGAGGATCACATGGCGAATCTGATTGTCGCGCAATTACTGTTCTTAGAGTCTGAAAATCCTGACAAGGACGTGCACTTATACATCAACAGCCCTGGCGGGTCCGTGACGGCGGGGTTGTCCATTTACGATACGATGCAGTTTATCAAGCCTGATGTCAGCACCATGTGCATCGGTCAGGCCGCCTCCATGGGTGCGTTTTTGCTCAGTGGTGGCGCTAAAAGCAAGCGCTTTATCCTTCCTAATGCGCGAACCATGATTCATCAGCCCAGCGGCGGTGCCCAGGGGCAAGCGACTGATATCGAAATTCAAGCGAAAGAAATATTGTTCCTGAGAGAGAGGCTAAATTCGTTGTTGGCTGACCACACTGGGCAGACCATTGATGTAATCGAGCGCGATACAGAGCGAGATCGGTTCATGAGCGCCGAGCAAAGTGTGGAATATGGCCTGGTGGATGAAGTGATTAGCAGCCGCTAAGCCAGCAGACGTCACGCAGCCGGCGACTTGCAATCGCCGATAAAACCGATCAAGGTTAGTTTTGGCGGCGCATAGGGCCGTAACAGGATACAGGAATGACAGAAGAGACCACATCAGGCGACAGCGGTAAGCTGCTTTATTGCTCTTTTTGTGGCAAAAGCCAAAATGAAGTGCGAAAACTGATCGCGGGGCCTTCCGTCTTTATTTGTGACGAGTGCGTTGACCTGTGCAATGACATTATTCGCGAAGAGATTCAAGAGTCCTCGAGCGAGGATGGCAGCACCAAGCTACCCATTCCTGCTGAAATTAACGAAATACTGAATCAATATGTGATTGGCCAACAAAAGGCCAAGCGCGTCTTGGCGGTGGCGGTTTACAATCACTACAAGCGCTTGAAGAATGCCCTGCCGGCTGGCCAGACCTCGGACGAGGTCGAGCTGAGCAAGTCCAATATTTTGTTGGTCGGGCCGACAGGCTCGGGTAAGACGTTGCTTGCAGAAACGTTAGCGCGCCTGTTAGACGTGCCCTTTACCATTGCCGACGCGACCACGCTCACGGAGGCGGGCTATGTCGGTGAGGATGTAGAAAATATTATTCAAAAGCTCCTGCAGAAGTGCGATTACGATGTCGATCGCGCGCAAATGGGGATCGTTTACATTGACGAGATCGATAAGATTTCCCGAAAGTCCGATAACCCCTCGATCACTCGGGACGTGTCGGGCGAAGGGGTTCAGCAGGCGTTACTCAAGCTGATCGAAGGCACCGTGGCCTCAGTACCGCCACAAGGTGGGCGCAAGCATCCACAACAAGAGTTCTTGCAGGTCGATACCAGTAATATCCTCTTTATTTGTGGCGGCGCTTTTGCCGGCCTCGACAAAGTAATTCGCAATCGCTCCGAAAAAGGCGGCATCGGCTTCGGCGCTGAAGTGAAGAGTAAAGATGAGACCAGCAATTTTGGCGAAACCCTTGCGGATTTGCAGCCAGAAGATCTTGTGCAGTACGGATTGATTCCCGAGTTTGTGGGTCGACTGCCCATTATCGCGACCTTGGAGGAGCTTGATTCTGAGGCGCTTATCCGAATTTTGACTGAGCCGCGAAACGCGCTGACCAAGCAGTACGCAAAGATGTTTGAAATGGAGGGCGTCGAGATCGACTTCCGTGATGATGGTCTGCAGGCCGTCGCTCTGCGAGCGATGGAGCGGAAGACCGGCGCGCGGGGCTTGCGTTCCATCTTAGAGGGCATTTTGCTGGAATCCATGTATACGATTCCATCGCAGCCGGATGTGGCAAAAATTGTGGTCGATGAGTCCGTGGTGACGGGTGATTCTGAGCCACTATTGGTCTACGAGACGCCCGCTCCTGCAGTCGCTGCTGGCGAGGAATGAGCCGCCGCACATAACGACTACATTACTCCTCCTGAAAAGCGATCCGGTCAGGACGCCTTGAGGTATCACTACTAGATAGGGTGGCCTTGAAATCGACTGCTGAGCCCCCACTTCATAGGTAGTGACGGAGGACAGCATGACTGAATCAGACCAACAACTACCACTACTGCCATTGCGTGATGTTGTAGTGTACCCCCACATGGTACTGCCACTTTTTGTCGGCAGGGAGCGCTCGATTGATGCGCTTGAGCATGCGATGCTGGACAACAAACAGGTGCTGCTGGTTGCTCAGCGCAATGCATCTGACGACGAGCCCAGCGCGGACGACCTATACCAGGTCGGCACCGTGTCCAATATATTACAACTGCTGAAGCTACCCGACGGCACGATCAAGGTGCTTGTGGAGGGCGGCCATCGGGCAGCTGTGCTTGCGGTAGACGAAGAAGAAACGTTCGCTGTCGCAACGGTGCGAGAGATAGAAACCGATACGTTGGCCGAGCGTGAGAGCGCGGCACTTTTAAAAACGACGGTCGAGCAATTTGAGCGATATGTGGGACTCAGTAAAAAAGTCCCGGCAGAAGTGCTCACTTCTTTATCTGGTATTGATGACCCAGGCCGGCTGGCCGATACTATTTCTGCACACATGAGCATGGCGCTGGATGAAAAGCAGCGCATTCTGGAGATCTCTGATATTGCAGAGCGCCTAGCGCATCTTCAGTCGTTGATGGATGCTGAAATTGATGTGTTTCAGGTTGAGAAACGGATTCGCGGTCGTGTTAAGAAGCAGATGGAGAAGAGTCAGCGCGAGTACTATCTTAATGAGCAGATGAAGGCGATCCAGAAAGAGCTTGGCGAGATGGACGACGCGCCAAACGAGATCGATGATCTACAAAACAAAATCAACGAAGCGCGGATGTCGGAAGAAGCCTTCGAAAAGGCAAATGCAGAGCTGAGTAAGCTCAAGATGATGTCGCCTATGTCGGCAGAGGCGTCGGTGGTCCGAGGCTACCTGGACTGGATGGTGAGTATTCCGTGGTCAAAGCGGAGTAAGGTTCGGCACGACCTCAAGCGAGCACAGGGTGTGCTGGATGCCGATCACTTCGGATTAGAGGAGGTCAAAGAACGGATTCTGGAGTATTTGGCCGTGCAAAAGCGGGTCCGGAAGTTAAAGGGTCCGGTTCTGTGCCTGGTAGGACCACCTGGCGTGGGAAAGACGTCGCTGGGCGAGTCGATCGCGAGGGCGACTAATCGCAAGTTTATTCGTATGGCCCTTGGCGGTGTTAGGGATGAGGCGGAGATCAGAGGTCATCGGCGGACGTACATAGGTTCAATGCCAGGCAAGCTCATCCAGAAAATGTCAAAAGCAGGCGTCCGCAATCCATTATTCTTGCTGGATGAGATCGATAAGATGGGAATGGATCACCGCGGTGATCCTGCTTCTGCCATGCTCGAGGTGCTCGATCCAGAGCAGAATCATGCCTTTAATGATCATTACCTCGAAGTCGACTACGACCTGTCAGACGTCATGTTTGTCTGCACCTCTAACACCATGAATATTCCGGGGCCGCTGCTAGACCGAATGGAAGTGATTCGAATTCCTGGTTATACCGAGGATGAAAAACTCAATATCGCACAGCGGTACCTAACGCCAAAGCAAACCAAGCTCAACGGATTAAAGCCCGAGGAAATGAGTCTGTCGGAGCAAGCCACGCTGGACATTATTCGCTACTACACGCGCGAAGCAGGCGTTCGCTCCCTCGAACGGCAGATCGCAAAAGTGTGCCGTAAAATGGTCAAAGCCTTTGCGCTGGGAGAACTGGAGCCGGGGCAGTCAGTCACTCCTGAGATGTTGTCAGACGTGTTGGGCGTCAGAAAATTCAATTTTGGTACCGCGGAGAAGGAGAACAAGGTCGGCCAGGTCACTGGACTCGCCTGGACATCGGTAGGGGGAGAACTCCTCACCATAGAAGTGGCATCTACCATGGGTAAAGGCCGTGTGGTCAAGACGGGATCGCTGGGCGACGTCATGCAAGAGTCAATTCAGGCGGCGATTACGGTAGTCCGGGCCAAGTCTCAAGCGCTAGGTATTGCTGCCAAGCTCCATGATTCGCGGGATATGCACATTCATGTTCCAGAGGGCGCTACGCCGAAAGACGGGCCCAGTGCAGGGATTGCGATGTGCACTGCGCTGGTAAGCAGCTTTACCGACATTCCCGTGCGGTCTGATGTTGCAATGACCGGAGAGATCACTCTCAGAGGTGAGGTGCTGCCAATTGGTGGACTCAAAGAGAAGTTGTTGGCCGCTAAACGAGGCGGCATTGAGACGGTGATTATCCCCCACGAAAATGAGCGAGACTTGCAAGAAGTGCCCGATAACATCAAGGAGAATGTGGATATCCGGCCGGTAAAATGGATTGATGAGGTGCTATCGATCGCGCTTGAGCGCTTGCCCGAGGCGCTCGATGATGATGCCTACTTAGCGGGTATGACTCCCGTTGCGCAAAGTGAGGACGCCGAGGCAGACAAAACCGCTCCAAAACGGCCTAGACCCCATTGATTTCCAGCGTTTGGTGCGTTGACCGTTGGGGGCGCGGAGGAGTAGGCTATACGCTGGCTCTCCTAATTGGCCACTGAAGCTTAAGCTCAAAATACTCGAGGGGTAATAACGTGAACAAGAATGAATTGATTGATGCCATCGCCGCTGACGCGGATCTTTCGAAAGCCTCTGCAGGCCGAGCACTCGATGCGGCCATCGGAGCGATTACAGGGGCGCTTGCCAAGGGCGGTAGCGTATCGCTGGTAGGATTTGGTACGTTTGCTGTAAAGGCGCGAGCAGCCCGACAGGGACGCAACCCCAGAACAGGTGAAACGATCCAGATTGCGGCCTCGAACACTCCCGGGTTTAAGGCGGGAAAAGCGTTAAAGGATGCGGTTAACAAGTAATATCGTTTGCTTCGCCATCCAGTGGGTGGCGGTTCTTGGAAGGCGCCATAGTGCGCCTTCTTTACATATTGATTCCCGTTTTGCTAGCCAGCAGAGGAACAGCGATTCGTAGGTAAACGCTGTTGAGAGCTTGTTGGTCAGTAGGCGGAGACTGCCACTACAGAGTTAGCACACCATGCTTCAAACAATGCGCCAAAGCACGCAGAGTACGGCGGCCAAAGTGATTATTGGTCTCATCGTATTGTCCTTCGCCGCCTTCGGCTTGGAGACACTTCTGCCCGGCGGGGCGGGCACATCGGTTGCAGAGGTCAACGGCGAGGAGATTACGCCCTTTGCGCTGCAAGAAGCGATTACCCAACAGAAGCGACAATTGATCAGTATTCTTGGCGATGACATCGATCCAGCGCTACTCGACGACGAGCGTTTGCGGCCGCGGGCGTTGGATTCACTGGTTCAGCGGGCGTTATTGTTGCAGAAGACCGCTGCACTTCAGTTGGTGGCTTCCGGGGCTCAGGTGAGCCAGTCAATCACCTCAATTGAGGCTTTCCAGTTCAATGGCGAATTCTCCCCAGATGCTTATAAGAGCGTGCTAGCCAACGCTGGCTACACCCTCGAGCGATTTCGGCGCGCTCAAGCGGATGATATTGTGCTTGCCCAACTGCAGGCGGCGATCAGTGAATCGGAATTTGTGACGGCGACTGAATTAAGTGCAACGGCCAATGTCATGGCCGAAGAGCGCGATGTTCGATTTTTAGTGGTGCCAGACAATGCGCTGTTAGACGACTCTGCATTGTCAGACGAAGCTTTGCGCGGTTTTTATACCGATAACGAATCACTATTTTTCACGCAAGAGCAGTTGATTGTTGATTACATTGAACTGAATCCGGACGGCTTTGATGTTGTAGTCGATGACGCGGTAGTGCGAGAGCAATATGAAGCCGTGAAAGATGAATATCAGGTATCAGAGCAAACCAGAGTCTCTCACATACTGCTCATGCGGGATGAAGAAGAGGCAGACCAGGATTTTGCTAGTCGGCTTTCAACAGTGACTGCCCAGTTAAACGACGGCGTCGATTTTGCTGCTGTTGCTGCAGCGCTATCGGACGACCTCGGTTCGGCAGCGATGGGCGGTGAGCTCGGATTTACAGATGGCGCCACGTTTCCCGAGGCTATGGAAGAAGCCATTGCGGAACTGGCGTTGCCCGGTGATATTTCGGCACCAGTAGAGACAGATGCGGGGACGCATATCATTCGACTTGAAGAGCGTATTGACGGCACTTCTGTGAGTTATGAAACGGTCAAAGCTGAACTGCGTGCTTCCATTGAGACCGCGGAAGCCGAGAGGGCACTGCTGATTGCCGTCGAAGAGTTGCGCGATGCCGTATTCAATGCAGCGGATCTCAGCGGCCCCGCTGACGCACTGGGCGTATCGGTGTTGCGTTCTGCCCCGTTCACCGCTGAGGCAGGGCAGGGCGTCTTTTCCGATGCGCGATTGCGGGCAGCGGCGTTCTCTGAAGATGTCAAAGTTGACGGTAACAACAGTGACGTACTGGAGCTAGCAGAGCGACGCTTTGTGGTGGTGCGAGTGCATGAGGTGCGCCCGCCTCAAACCGCTCCGTTTCGCGAGGTTGAAACTGAGGTGATCGAATTGCTGCGCTCAGAGTTGCAAACCGCAGCGCTGTCTGGAATTCAAAGCACGGCTCAAGATGCCCTAGAGAGTGGCGAGACGCTAGAAGAGGTTGCACAAACGCTAGGTCTAGATTGGCGGGTCGAATTAGCCGCCACTCGTTTAGTGAGTCAGTTGCCACGGCCTGTGCTCGATACGGCGTTTAGCATGACGGCAGGAGAAACCACCCAGTTGCGCACGGTGTCAATTCCGGGGGAGGGCTATGCGGTAGTCCAGCTGGCACGCGTTGCACCCGGCAGTGTTGAGGCACTGTCAATCGGCGAACGTGACCAGCTGAACCGCCGCCGCGCTACCGAGCAGCAACAAGTGAGCTTTAGCGAATTCATGCTGTTTCAGCGCAATGAGTCGGATATCGTTCTCCGCTGACGCAAATCAGCGGTGACACTGGGGAAGGACTAATGGCGGAGCAGCCACCGGATACCGGCGAAAGCAAGCTACACAACCTGTTAGGGAGTGTGCCAGACCGTCACCATACTGCCGCGCGCAGCATCCAAGTGGCGTCGATTAATGGTCGGCAACCTGCGCCCCTTCACCTTTGGAACCCCAATTTCTGTGGCGATGTTGATATGGCCATTAGCGCTGATGGCACTTGGTACCATGAAGGTATGCCCATCAAGCGAGCAGAACTCTGGCAGCTATTCGCAGGTATTTTGAGGCGGGAGGACGACGGCGACTATTTTCTAGTGACGCCAGTAGAAAAGTGCCGCGTATCGGTGGCGCTGCATCCCTTAATCATTAACGATTTCGAGCAGAGTGTGAGTGACGGAGAACCAGAACTCATTGCAGTGCTGAACGCCGGGGGTCGGTTTGTGGTGTCTGATCAATACCCTTTGCGCTTGGAACCGAGAGCTAATGGTGCCGCGTATGTGACGCTGCCGCATGGACTCTCAGCGCTCTGTTCACGACCCGCATGGTATCGCTTGGCTGAGCTTGCGGACGCGACACACTGCATCGAGAGTGCCGGCGCCCGTTTTTATCTGGCCTAGCGTTTCTGGCCCAGCCTACATATTGGGATAAGTTGGGCCGCCGAAACCCTCGGGGCTCACCCAGTTGATATTTTGCGAAGGGTCTTTGATGTCGCAGGTCTTGCAATGCACACAGTTCTGGGCGTTGATCTGAAATCGTGGCCCAGCTGCTTCCTCTACGATTTCGTAGACGCCCGCTGGGCAGTATCGCTGCGCGGGCTCGGCGTATTTGGGGAAGTTAACGGTAATCGGAATACTCGGGTCGCCCAGTGTCAGATGACATGGCTGATCCTCCTCATGATTGGTATTGGACAAAAACACCGAAGAGAGACGATCAAAGGTCAGCTTGTTATCGGGCTTGGGGTAGTCGATCTTCTTGGACTGGGCCGCTTCGTCGAGGCACGCATAATCGGGTATCGTGTCATGTAACGTGAAGGGAAGTCGCCCCGAAAAAATATTCTGATCAATCCACACCATCGCCGCACCCAGCAAGGTGCCAAACTTGTGCATGAATCCCGAAAAGTTGCGTGAACTATGCAACTCTTTACCGAGCCAAGAATCATTAACGCGCGCGCTAAAATCGTCTAGGCGGGCAGGGGCAGCCCCATCGGTTTGCAGGGCGGCCATGACACTCTCTGCTGCCAACATCCCGCTTTTCATCGCGGTGTGATTGCCTTTGATTTTGACACTATTGAGCGTGCCGGCGTCACAGCCGATCAGGACGCCACCCGGAAACGCCATGTCAGGCAGTGAATTCTTACCGCCTTTTGCCAACGCTCTGGCGCCATAGGCAATGCGCTCGCCACCCTCGAGTACTTCACGTGTTTTTGGGTGCGTCTTCCAGCGTTGAAATTCTTCAAACGGACTGAGGTAGGGGTTGCGATAATTCAAGTCGGCAATAAGCCCCAAGTACACTTCGCTGTTTTCTGCGTGGTACAAAAATGCACCACCGCTTGAGCCTGACTCAGCAAGAGGCCAGCCAATGCCGTGCACGACAAGACCTTCTTGATGTTTTGCAGGGTCTATTTTCCAGACTTCTTTTATACCGATACCGTAATGTTGGGGGTCTGTGTCGCTGTCGAGGCCGTAATGCTTAATTAATTGCTTGCCCAGATGGCCTCGGCAGCCTTCAGCGAATAAAGTGTAAGTCGCATGCAGTTCCATGCTGGGAACATAACTGTCTTTGTGTTGCCCATCGGCACCCACCCCCATTTCGCCGGTGGCGATACCTTTGACGGCACCATCCTCGTTGAAGAGGACCTCGGCGGCGGAGAACCCAGGATACACTTCGACGCCTAGCGATTCAGCTTGCTCGGCTAGCCAACGACAGACATTACCCATTGAGACAATGTAGTTACCGTCATTGTGTGTGGGTTTCGGGATAGCGAACCCCGGAAGTTTGATTGCCTTCTTATCGCTGGTGTAGAAATAGAAGGTGTCTCCGGCGACTGGGGTATTCAGTGGCGCGCCACGTTCTTTCCAATCGGGAAATAGCTCTTCGAGTGCTCTGGGCTCAAGCACGGCACCAGAGAGAATGTGCGCACCGACCTCTGAGCCCTTCTCGACGACGCAGACGGATGTTTCACGCCCCTCCGATTCTGCGAGCTGCATGATACGAATCGCCGCGCTGAGACCGGCAGGGCCCGCTCCAACGACGACGACGTCAAATTCCATGGATTCTCTTTCCACACATCACCCCCAGTGCTGTATTTAGATGTTCTCGGCTTATCCCCACCATCACTGAAATGCATTAAAATTCCAGCTTCTCACGTGCTTTCGCAACGGGCGGCATGATACACTAAGCCGGGCGTATGCGCAGGTTTCAACGAAGGTGTTCAGCAAGTTTAGTAGAGGCTGAAAGGAAGATCGTCGAAAAAGCGGGTACGGGCTAATCAGAACACCTGAATGCAGTTCCCAACTCAATCTGGAGACACCATGAAAGCATTGGTCGCCGTAAAACGCGTGGTTGATTACAACGTTAAGGTCCGGGCAAAAGCCGATGGATCCGACGTGGACCTGAATAACGTCAAGATGGCTATAAATCCCTTCTGCGAAATTGCGGTCGAAGAAGCCGTAAGACTCAAAGAAGCCGGCACCGTAACCGAAATTGTGGCGGTATCAGTGGGCGAAGCCAATTGCCAAGAGCAAATCCGCACCGCGCTTGCCTTGGGTGCAGACCGAGGCGTTCATGTTGAGGTAGAAGGCAAAGCTGAGCCGCTCACCATCGCCAAGCTGTTAAAAGGTGTCATTGCTCAGGAGTCGCCTGACATAGTTATTATGGGCAAGCAATCCATCGACGGCGATAACAACCAAACAGGGCAGATGCTCGGTGCATTGACCGGTATGGGGCAGGGAACCTTTGCTTCTGCAATCAGTATTGCCGATGGCGCTGTTGAGGTCGTTCGAGAAGTCGACGGCGGGCTTCAAACGCTCTCGCTCACACTTCCTGCCATCATCACAACCGATTTGCGCTTGAATGAGCCGCGCTATGCGTCACTACCGAACATTATGAAAGCGAAGAAAAAGCCGCTGGATACACTCACTCCCGAGCAGCTGTCAGTCTCTGTTGGGACGCATGTGTCACAACTGGGTGTTACGCCACCACCAGAGCGAGCGGCCGGAATAAAAGTGGAAGACGTGGGCCAATTGGTCGATAAGCTGAAAAACGAAGCGAAGGTGATCTGATGAAAACATTAGTGGTTGCAGAACACGACAATGCCTCCCTTAAAGCGGCGACGCTGAACGCAGTAGCGGCAGCGCAGGCAATGGGCGGAGAAATCGATATAGTGGTAGCAGGGGCAGCCTGCGACGCCGCTGCGGCAGCGGCAGCCCAGTTGCCCGGTGTTAACAAGGTAGTGTGTGCAGACAACGCCGCCTACGAGCATCAATTGGCAGAGAACGTGAGCTTGTTAATCGCCGAGCTGGGTGAGGGCTACGACAATATATTGGCCGCCTCGACCCCCAACGGCAAGAACATCATGCCACGTGTGGCTGCTTTGCTCGATGTCGGACAAATCTCAGATATCATTACCGTCGAGGGCGCCGACACGTTTAAGCGACCCATTTATGCGGGCAATGTGATCGCGACCGTTCAGTCTTCGGACCCTAAAAGGGTCATCACTGTGAGGACGACGGCGTTTGATGCAGGGCCAGCTGAAGGTGGTAACGCGACGGTTGAAGCCTGTGCAGCGGTTCATGATGCAGGCGTCTCTCGTTTCATCCGCGAAGAAGTGGCTGTCTCTGATCGGCCTGAGTTGACGTCGGCGTCTGTCGTGATTTCGGGAGGTCGCGGCATGCAAAATGGTGACAATTTCAGTCTGCTTGAGGGCATTGCCGATAAGCTCAACGCTGCAATTGGTGCATCACGCGCGGCGGTGGATGCAGGCTTTGTTCCCAACGACTACCAGGTGGGGCAGACTGGCAAGATTGTTGCGCCGGACCTGTATATTGCCGTTGGTATCTCTGGGGCGATTCAACACCTCGCCGGCATGAAAGACAGTAAAGTCATTGTGGCCATCAATAAAGACGAAGACGCACCGATTTTTCAGGTGGCGGATTATGGCCTGGTCGCCGATCTCTTCGAAGCGCTGCCAGAACTAGAAGCTTCCATCTAGCATTTGACGCCTGCAGGTCCCGTTGAGGGATCCTGCGGGCGCCTTCGCTTGGTCGCACCACAGTTCTTGTTTCTTCTGCATTCAGCTTCTCGCTAGACGCCCGCGCTGGCAACACTGCATCGGGGTCCCCTCGGGCCCTACCAGGATTGTCAGCTCGCTCACACCGCGCTCAGTCCTTTCTCAAATCGGCCTTGAGGGCAATGGGGTTGGGCAGCGTGAGCACCACCAAGTACGAAGAAACCAATAGGGTGATAATGGTGACCGCTTGAATCAATGTTGCTGCGGCTTCCCCGAGCAGCCCCTTGGAAACCCCTAAAAACGCGATTAATAGGGCAAACTCGCTGCATTGACCTAACCTTAAGCCCAAATTCCACGCCAGCTTGGGCTCCTCGCAGATACCCTTTACCAAGAACTGAAAAACGATCGGCTTCAGTACCAGCAGGATGGTCGCAATCGCTGCGGCGGGAAGGGCGATCGCGGGGAGTAATTGCATATCCAAGCCACTGCCCACGGAGAAGAAGAACACCACCAAAAAAAAGTCTCGCAGGGGCTTCAGGCTGATGGCAATGTATTGCGCAATTGGGCTACTGGCGATACTGATACCCGCTATAAAGGCGCCGATCTCAGCCGACAGGCCAAGCCAAATAGAGAGCTCCGCCATGCCCAAGCACCAGCCGATGGAGAGCAAAAAGATATATTCATGATAGCGATCAAATCGCTTGATCAACGCCAGCAAGACCGTTTTAACACTCAGCCAGCTAATGAAACCCAACAGCGGCAGCGTCAGCAGAGGGGCGAGTAGTGCTCGCAATGAAGTGCTGTCTGTCCCTGCGCTCTCCATCAGCACCAATACAATGATGGCCATCAAATCTTGAAACAACAGCAGCGCAATCATGAGCTCCCCAAGATGGCGGTGATGCAAGACGGTCGTTGGTAGCAACTTAATACCAATGATCGTCGAAGAGAAAATTAATGCCGCGCCGATCAATACTGCATCTTGCGAACCAAACCCAAATAACCGACTCACACCGAAACCGGTGACGGCAAATAGCGCGGTACTCAACAGAGCAACGAGGGTCGATTGTCTGAGGCTATTCCACAAGGCTACGGGCTTCATATCGAGCCCGAGTAAAAATAGCAGTAAAATAATACCCACGTGCCCAGCGCCCGATACCAATGCCATGTCAGTCACGAGGCTAAAGCCATGGGGCCCTAGCGCCATGCCGAGGGCGATATACGCAATGATAATTGGCTGTCGCGCATAGAGTGCAACAGAGGATAAAACAGCAGCCCCTAAGAAAATTGCCGCAAAGGTAAAGGTAATTCCCGTGTCCATCACCTACTCATCCAGTGTCGCTGATTGATAATAATCCGCGCCGAAAGAAGTCTTGACGCCGGCTGTTAGCCCCGCGGGCCAACGACGCAAAGAGGGCTCATTGTTGCATATCCAGCGCACAAAATAATGATCGTTAAGCGAGGACGACGCGTTTGAAGGATTCCTGATAATCGGTACAATGCGCGCCATCCAGCCGCGACATCTCGAGCGCTCGTCAGCGGGCAGCTCGTTCATTTTTTATTGTCGTCCAGTCTGACGACACACAGTAGGGTTCACAAAGATATGTCTAAAAGCAATATGGAAGACGGCGTAGCGGATGCTATTGCGGCAACCGGTGTTATTTGCGTGGCACTCACAACCTTAATGATTTGGTTGAGCGGTTTGCCCAGCTAGCGTCAGCGCTGATTCAAAAGTAGCACTGTCGACGTTGCCTCCCGTCAGCGTCACAAGGACCCGCTTTCCCGAAAATAGAGCGGGTGATGCCATGAGGCAGGCTAGGGCGATCGCCCCACTGGGTTCCAGTGCGATACCAAAATTTTCCCATATCAGACGCATCGCATGAGCAACGGCCAGATCTGAAGCACTCAAGCCTGTGATGTTGTGCCGCAAGTTGATTGGCAAAGTTACCTCGCCGGGGGCCATTGCCAGCAGACCGTCGCACCAAGTAGAACCAGAGGCTGGGGCGGTCACGAGTCGCTGCTGCTCAAAGGATAATCGGTGGTCATCCCAGCCCTCGGGCTCTGCGCTGTACAGTGCTATCTCACCTCGCTTGGCCTTTAAATAAGTGCCGATGCCTGCGATCAACCCGCCACCTCCAGTGCAGACTATTGCGCTATCGATAGCGCCTCGGGTTTGCCAATGCGCCTCCGCCCCACAAGTACCCTGGCCCGCAATGGTGCGCCAGTCATCGTAAGGTTTGACGAGCACGGCACCGGTTCCCCGACATAACGCCTCAGCAATGTGCTCACGATTCTCAGTGTGTCGATCGTAGAAAATGATGTCGGCGCCGAGCGAACGAATGCGGTCGACTTTTCGGCTCGGCGCGTCACTTGGAACAACCACACTGGCGAGCATTTGCAGGCACCTGGCTGCATAGGCCACCCCGATACCGTGATTGCCAGAGGAGAAGGCGACGACGCGATTAACGCTCTGCTGTTGCTCGAGTGGTGTCATCACATTGAGCGCGCCCCGAATCTTGAATGAGCCGGTTGCTTGTAAACATTCCGCTTTTAAGAAAACCGTGCCATCAATGAGTGCATCGAGGCACCGAAGACGTAGCATGGGGGTCGGCGGAGCAAATCTGTGCACAGCAGGGAGCGCGGCTTCGATATTACCGACCAACCGCTCATAATCGGTTAGCGGCTTCAATTGACCAACGCCTTGACCAAAAACAGGAGAGACAGCACAAACACAGCAGTGAGGCCCACACCAACCGCCACAAAACGCATGACGGAGCCTTGCTGAAAGTCTCGTTCGCGGTTGCTGCTACTTTGCACGCCGAGCCCGGCCAATAGCCCGGAGCGGATCGTGTCAGCCCAGCTTAGAGAGCGAGTCAGGTTCTCAACTGCGGGTGCTGCAGGCGAGTCACTCTGGCTGGCTTGTCCGTTCGGCTCTTGATCTGTCATTAGTGTCTCTGGTTAACGCTGAGGTGATACGACCAGCATAATGATTGGCTCTGTGGTGCGGGAGCAGCACGGCCCCTGGACTGGCTTTTTGGCGTCGGCTTAATTGGCAGCCATAGTTTATCGCGTTATTATCTGCCTGTATAAATAGGCGGTAAAAAAAGGTGGGCGACAATGATCACGATCACTGAATCGGCACAAACGTATTTGGCGGAATTGCTGTCTAAGCAATCTGATGCGCTGGGCGTGAGGGTGTTTATCAATGAACCGGGAACACCAAGAGCAGAGACGTGCATTGCCTACTGCCGCGAGGGCGATATTGAAGAGGGAGATGTTGAGCAGTCCTACGATTCCTTTGCCGCGTGGTTTCAGGGCCGTAGCGTGCCATTCTTGGAGGATGCGCTGGTCGACTACTCGCCCGACAAGATGGGCGGGCAGCTGACTATCAAGGCGCCCAATGCCAAAATGCCACGCGTATCCGATGACAGTCCAATAGAGGATCGGATTAATTACGTGTTATATAACGAAGTAAATCCCTCGCTGGCGGCCCATGGGGGTGAAGTGTCCCTGATCGAAGTGACCGACGATCAGTTTGCAGTCCTGCGTTTTGGTGGTGGATGCCAGGGGTGCAGTGCGGTTGATATGACCCTGAAAGGCGGCGTCGAAAAAACGCTACTGGAGCAAATACCGCAGCTGGCAGGCGTTCGCGACACGACAGACCACACAGATCGCAGCCAGGCTTACTACTAGCGCACTCCGCCGCGGATGCCAGAAAGGGGCAGGCAGGCCTACCTCACTGAGACGCAGGCGACAAAATGACTCGCCTATTTGCACCTTGCGTGACAAGAGCGCGGAGCACAGTGGACGGAAGCGCCTCTGGCACGGCCGGCAACCCGTAATCAGCGCAGCTAACGCGTCAGAGTCATGAAGCGATCTTTCCCGTAGGCTGACCAACGTGGGATACAATGACACATGCTTCCCGCTGTAGATCTCACCTTATTTCTGCCGTTCCTTGAGCAGCGCCAGATCATACTGACGCCTGGGAAACGGCTGGCTCGCGACATCACGCGAAGCTGGGTAGCGCAGCAGCCAAGCAACCACTCAGCGGTCATCACGCCACGCGTAGAAGCAGTGGATGGGTGGCTCGAGAGCATTTGGTCTGAGTGCATTGAGTTAGGACACCTGCCGAGTCTACGGCTGTTATCACATCAGCAAGAATTGGTGTTATGGCAGCAAATCATTAAAGAGGATATTGCTGAAAGCGATGGGTTTTCATTAATGCACCCTCGTGCAGCAGCGAGCCGGGCAAAGATCGCACGAGATCGATTATTGCTGTTTCAAGCTGAGCGGCTAGAGGGACTGTGGAGCTATTTTCAGTTCGATGAGGATTGCAGTGTTTTTGCTCGGTGGGCGCAACGGTTTGAGCAAAGGTTGTTGCAATTGGACGCGACGACTCGATATAACACCTACCAGCAGCTACTGTCGATCAGTGGCTTTGAAAAAGAAGCGGTTGGTCTGTATGCCGCGCCAAAACTGGCGCCATTACCCCAGCGCGTACTCGAACATCTCTGTCAGGTGACCGTCATCGAACCGCCATGTCGCCAACAGGATGAGGTAGTGGCGGTCGCCTTTCCTTCAAGAGAAGACGAGCTGGCGGCAGCGGCTGAATGGGCTTTTCAAAACAGCCAGCAGGAGCACTCCCGCACCGCAATTGTATTACTCGACCTAGAGGCAGATCGCGATCAATTGGAGTATCGACTGCGCGAGCAATTTGACTGCCTAGATTCGCAATACAACGACCTACCCGTGAATTTCTCAACAGGTATGCCCCTCGGTACCACCCCGATGTACCGAGACCTTCTGCTAGCACTCGAGTGGGAGACGCGGCCACTCGGTCGCACCGATTGGCTTGCACTGTTGCGATCACCTTTTTTGCCCTTTTCTCAAGAATACCCTCAGAAGACGTTAACACTGATTGACCAGCAGTTTCGAATGGGAAGTGCTGAGATATCGATGGCGTCAACGCTTCATATGAGTACGGTGGTAATGCCAGAATCGACGTTAACGACGACCTTGCGCACCCTCCGTTCAAGCCGCCAGCAGCTAGGCGTCAAAAGCCTTACCGACTGGTCAGAGGTGCTGCGCGAGCGGCTAGGCATCTGGCAGTGGCCGGCAAGAGCATCACTCGACTCGATTGAGTACCAGCAACTCGATCGACTCGATTCAAGTTTGGATGCGCTCGCTGATTTGGCAATGGTATTACCTCATCAGACATTCGATTCAGCACTCACCCTGTGGCGAGCAGTGCTCAACGACGCCATATTCCAACCCAAAACACCCTACGACAGCGTCCAAGTGATGGGGCCATTGGAAGCACTGGGCGGTCAGTACACAGCGATGTGGATCTGTGGGGCACAGCAATCCACGCTCCCAGCCAAGCGGCGAATCGAGCCCTTCCTGCCGCTACCGCTGCAGAAAGCGCTCGAGCTCCCAGAAACAGATGAACAATCGCGGCATGATGCAGCAACCCTGATGCTTGGAATCTGGCGGGCTGAATCGACATCATTGACGATGACGTACCATGAATCCGATGCGGGTTTGCCTGCTAAACCTAGCGCTCTTATCACGAAGACAACTGAGTCTCGAGCGGCGGTGTCATTATGGTCTCGTTGGTATGCAAACCATGCGTTAGAGCCCATGCCCCCGGAAGGGGCAGTGCCCGTACCGGAAGGGCATCGGACTGGCGGCACTTCACTGATCAAAGACCAAGCGGCCTGCCCGTTTCGCGCTCTCGTAAAACATCGATTGAGACCGACGTCGTTGGCGACTTCGGTGATAGGCTTTTCAAGTGCTGAGCGCGGCGCGTTGCTTCATGAGGCGTTATTTCGATTCTGGCGAGAGGTAGATGACCAGCAGCGGTTGAATCTGCTTACCGGTGAAGCCCTTCAGGCCACACTCGACAGCGCGATTCTCGGTGCATTGCAGGATCTTCAAGCGAGCTGTGAGCGTCGTGGATTTAGTCTCAGGGAGCGAGTGGGCACTGCCTGCTGGGATTTAGAACACGCGTATTGTCGACAGGTGTTATTGCCCTGGTTACATCTCGAACAAAACAGAAAGGGTTCGTTTCGAGTTGCAGAGGCAGAACAAGCGCATCGTCTTCGTCTGGGAGATCTCGAGCTCTCGTTGCGTCCAGACCGTGTCGACGAGTTAGAAGATGGGCGCAGAATGGTCATCGACTATAAAACGCGCGCACCCGCGCGCAGCCAATGGATGGGGGCACGTCCTGGAGAACCCCAGCTGCCGCTGTACGCCTTACTGGATGAGAAAATTGAAGGCATCGCATTTGCCAGCATGGCTGAGCAACCGCCGCAGTTCGTGGGGCTGGGCGAGGGGTTAGGACTTTCCAGTCCTAATGAAAAGTCGCTGCAGCAACAAACCAAGGGAGTCGCTGAGCAATGGCAAGAGCTTGTCGAGGCGTGGCGTAGCAATTTGACTGCGCTCGCCAATGATTTCATCGCAGGAAATGCTCGGGTGGACCCGGTCAGCGGTGCCTGTCGCTACTGCGATCTTGCTTCGGTCTGCAGGGTCCGCCAACTGGAGCCGGGCGAGATGACCCGAGCTGGTGAGGTCGAGGGTGCTATCTGACGACCAGGCAGCGCGTGAGCGCGCGATTAATCCGAGCATGAGTTTTTGCGTCAGTGCACCAGCGGGCTCTGGTAAAACCGAACTGCTGACGCAGCGCTTGCTGGCATTGTTAGCGAGAGTCGACCGGCCTGAGCAAGTATTGGCAATTACTTTCACGCGCAAGGCAGCGAGCGAGATGGCCGCGCGCATTATGGAAAAGCTCGAGCAGGCTAGCGCAGACGCGCCGATCGAGGCGGCACATGAGCGAGTGACTCGAGACCTAGCACAACAGGTGTTAGCACATGCACAGGAACGGAGCTGGCGGCTTGATGAGTCGAGCCTGAACCTGAGGACCATCGATAGCTTTTGCCACGAGTTGACGCGTCAAATGCCCATCCTAAGTGGAATGGGGGGCATCGCTGAGCCGGTTGATAATGCGGTCCCCCTGTACGAACGCGCGGTGAGCGATTTCTTACATCAAGCTAGCGTTGGCAAGGTGGGGGAAAGTATCTCCGCGTTACTTGGTCATTTCGACAACCGCTGGAACAAGGTGTCTGATTTATTGGTGGCGCTGTTATCTCGTCGTGGCGACTGGGGGCCCCACATCGGTCAGCATCACGATCCCACTAGTGCGGAGCACGCTATTGAGTCGACGGTCGCCGATCTTGTGAATGACCGGCTTGACGCGCTATCTGAGCTATTTACTCACGACACTCAGGAACTCTGCGAGGTGATCAATGGTGCGCGGGAAGTTTTAGCGTTGTCGCCCATCACACTCACACACAACGCCGAGGCGCTTGAGGGTTGGCGCGCCGTTTCTGGGGCATTTCTAACGAATGATCTGACCTGGCGCAAAGCCAGAGGCATCAATGCCAAGCAAGGATTCCAAAAAGACGCCGATTTAAAGGAGCGGTTTTTAGCCCTACTGGCACGTTACGGTGATAGTGAGCCATTGCGGGAAGCGCTCATTGAAGTGCGATATTTGCCCAATCCTCTCGCACGGGGTCAGGGATGGCAGCTTGTAGTCTTGCTGTCGTCGTTATTACCGGTATTACAAGCCCATTTGCTGCTGGCCTTTCAGCGCACTGGTACCGTTGATCATACCCATATTGCGTTAGCAGCCAGCCAAGCACTTGGTGGTGACGAGCAGCCTACGGCGTTGGCAGAGCGGCTGGACTATCAGCTTGAACATATTCTTGTCGATGAATTCCAAGATACTTCATCCTCTCAAGCAGAGTTCCTAAGACGTCTCACGCGCGGGTGGGCTGAGCATAATGCGACCGGTGCTATGCCACGCACGCTGTTTATTGTCGGTGATGGCATGCAATCCATTTATGGATTTCGTTATGCCGATGTACGGCTTTTTCTGCAGATTCGGCAAAACGGACTGGCCGGGCTGACGTTAGAAGCATTGACACTGTCGCAAAACTTCCGGTCACGACCAGCGGTAGTGAGCTGGGTGAATCGTGTGTTTTCGGACCTGATGGGAAAGGTCGACGACATCAACATTGGTCGAGTGAGTCACGTGCGCGCCATCAGTGCTAAGTCTCTCGACGACAGCGGTGTGGGGGAGGGCGTAGACGTTGTGACCCACGAGGAGGGATCTGAGGTCGAAGAAGCGACGTTTATCGCCGACACCGTGACAAAGCTGCGACAAACTCATCCTAGTGCCACGATTGCGGTATTGGTAAGAGCCAAAAAGCATGCCGACCCCGTGATGGACGCGCTGTCGAGTCGAGATATTCCAGTGTCTGGAGAAGCGCTCCAGTCGCTGGCTGACCGGAGCGTCATTCAAGATCTCATGGCACTCTGCTCATGGCTGGCTAACCCTGCCGATAACATTGCGGCGCTCACGCTGCTTAGGAGCCCTTGGTGTGGTCTCGACCTCGGATCAATCGACCGTCTGCTCATCGATCAGCCGGAACGACCATTTGATCTGCTGAAGCTATTGACACCGCCGCCGAGCCTAGAGCTGGAGAGAGAGGCAGTAGCAAGAATCACTCATCTCAAACAGGCTCTCGAGTGGGGGCAAAGCAAACGAGACCGATTAGCCTTGCCTGTCTGGCTGGAACAGATATGGCTGCGACTTGAGGGGCCCGTGAGTGTCCTACCCTCTGATTTATCGTCGGTATACTCGTTTTTTGAGTGTTTGCGGCGAGCGGAGCGAGCGGGTATCGGGCTGGACGTCGAGTGGTTGTCACTATCGCTCTCAGACGTTACGCCTGGAACGTCTGAGGCCGATAACCCCATCCGAATTATGTCTTTCCACAAAGCGAAGGGTCTCGAGTTTGATTATGTTTTTATGCCGTCTCTACATCGCCGTACGAGACCGGTGCAGCGTGAGTTATTGCGGTGGCATTGGCATGGAACCGAACAGACCGGTGGGCTTTTGATTGCGGCGGATGATCAAGAAAAAGAGGACAAGTCGCTCTATAACTATCTCAATTGGCTACAAAAACAAAAGGACTCCGAAGAACTCAAGCGGTTGTTGTATGTTGGCGTGACGCGGGCTCGTCGGCGTGCAGTCCTCAGTGGATGTGCCGTCAAGCCCGATGATGGCGATGATTTCACCGCGCCAACAGGATCGATGCTGGCGTTGTTAACGAACGTCATCAACGATTCGGCATCACCCGTCAGTGTGGAACCTGCCACTCAGACGGCATCTGCGCAGACAATCGTGTGCGATGAGGATGCGCCGACAGCAAAAACGGGGCTTTACCGACTATCGAAAGATCGACTCCGCGGCGGGGGTATGACGCTGCCGCCAGAAGTCAGGGCAACGGCAGCCATCGAGCCAGCGCCACTTATTCAGGTACGGAGTCATCGCGTAGAGCGAATCACCGGGGTCATTACTCACCGGATACTCGAATTACTCGCCAGCGCACCGTTGCCGGCGGAACCCGATGATCGTATCAAGCAGTGGATTCGCGGTGGCTTACAGCAAACTGCTCTTGCAGCTGACGCGATGACGGTAGTGGAGGAGCATTGCTTGCACTTGCTGAGCAATACACTGAGCTGTCCGACAGGTCGATGGATCCTCGGCGCTCATCCAGAGGCTCAAAGTGAACTGGCACTGAGCCGAATGGAAGCCGGTGAGCTAAAAGGGTACGTGATTGATCGTACTTTTCTTGATTCAGAAACAGGGTTGCGCTGGGTCATCGACTATAAAACGAGTGCCCCCTTGTTGGACGAGCCTATCGATAGCTTTATAGCAAGGGAGCAGGCTCACTACCGAGATCAATTGCGAATCTATGCCGAGCTATTAGGTGAGCTCACTGTGGTGAAGCCCCACCAGGCCATCAAAACCGCGCTGTACTTTCCGTCGATTAAAGTGCTTTCGACGACACCATAAAAAAACCCGGCTGAAAGCCGGGTTCTTGTCTTTCCGAGTCGGTATCAGACCTCTTTGAGCGACATCACCAGTGCCTCAGTAAAGACGATCACTACCGAATCGCCTAGGCGCACGTTATCCAACTTATCGAGCTCGACGCCACCAATTGTGTGCAATCGACCACGCGCGTCTTTAATGGTGACATTGCCTGCGCTGTCCATTGCTTCGATGGTGCACACGGCTCGCACCAGGCGCGCCACACCCGCTGCGGTGACACTGTCATCGGCGCCCGTATTGCCCTGCTCGCCAATAACGACCCAAGGCTCAGCCAGCTCTTCGGCGGTGGGCTGCCGAACCTCCGCCTCAATCGAGGCCACGTAATCCGCTATGATCGTGTCGCCGGGGACAATTTGGCTAATATCGACACCGTCCTCCCGCGCGCTTAAGGTGACGAAGTTACCGCCGGGTCCGCGCACAACAAGCTCGCGAGCTTCTAAGTCAACCGCAATGACTTCGCCCTCCACCTCGGCAACGATGGCGCGGCCGCCAGATGCCCACACGACATCGTCAGCATTTTCGTGAACAACGGTCTCGCCGGCTTCATGGTGTCCTGCAAAACTGACTGCGGGCACAATCACCCAAAGTGCAGCGAGAGAGAGGGGAACTAACTTCAACAGTTTCATGGTGTATTCCTTCTGTTAGCTTGGCCCAGTAATTGATGGGCATTAGATCAAAACGCTGGGCACGATAGCGCAATCGCTCTGTGTCGGGAAGGCGAGAACCCAAGGTTTGTCACTTTTTGCGATCTTAGGCCTGATTTTTCCACTCTCTTACGGCTGAAAAGACACCATCAGGGCTGTCGTCACGTAATCGCCCGGCATCGATCAGGGTTTGACGGATCGCAGCACTAGACCATCTGAGAAAAGGGTTATAACTGAGCTCCCCCTCTAAAACCGAGGGTACCGTAGGTACGTCGCGAGCGCGCTTGTCCTGACACGCGGCGACAAAAGTCGAGAGTGCTACATTGTCTGGCTCCACCATCTGCGCAAAGGCTAAATTACCCAGCGTGTATTCGTGTGCGCAATAGATCCGGGTATCGGTCGGCAGCGCACTCAGTTTTTCCAACGAAGCGCGCATCTGCGCTGTCGTGCCTTCAAAGACTCGGCCACAACCGCCCACAAAAAGCGTATCACCGCAAAACAGTGCGCTTTGCGCTGAACAAAAATAAGCTATGTGGTCAAGAGTGTGCCCTGGCACCTCCAGTACCTCAAAGGACTCACCCAGCACAGACGCGCGATCGCCTTCGGTTACCGTATGGTCGAAAATCCCTGCGGGGCTGCTGGCCGGGCCCCAGGTATCGCAGCCTGTTTTTTCCTGCAAGACCTGTACCGCACCAGTGTGGTCGAAATGATGATGCGTGATCAAAATGCCCGCTAACTCAAGCCCTCGCTCTGCTAACCTTGTCAGCACCGGATCGGGCTCGCCGGGGTCCACAACAAAGGCTTGTTGACCCCGCTCGATAAGCCAGATGTAGTTGTCGCTGAAAGCGTTGATCGGCGATATAGTCATCATCAGCGTCTTACCTTAATGTTTCAGTTTATTTAGCGAGGCTACCTGCTGCCCATGAATGTGACCAGTCCTTTTCCGCAAGAATCTGTCAATCGAGATGCGCTCGGACAGTGGTACAAAGAGAAGGCTATGGGGCGCGCACTGACCGAGCAGTTGAGTGACGCATTGAATAATCGGCTAGAACAAGTCTTTGGCTATCACATGCTCGTCACCGGTGCCGATATCGGCCTAGATTTCAGCCGGCTAGGAAAAACGCAACGTATTTTTTGCTTGGCGACTCGGCCCAGTGCAGCGCCGGGCTTCCAGCCTGTCGTGGGTATGAGCAGCGAATTACCCTTCGCCTCAGACTCGATTGATGCCTTGGTGCTGTGCCATACCTTAAATGTGTCGCCCACCCCGCATGAGGTGTTACGAGAATGTCAGCGGGTACTGGTGCCCAATGGCCATTTGTTTGTTGTCAGTTTCAATCCGCTCAGTTTGTGGGGCGTCGGGCGATGGGTGAATCATCTTTTACGCCGCAAGAACCTACCCGCGGCCAGCAGTCGTAAAATGCGTGACTGGCTCGCCCTGTTGGGTTTTTCGCACGGTGAGCCGCAGTACCTAGCCCCGCTCGTCCCCGTAGGACGGGGACGGCTTCGGGCCATGATCACTGCCATCGAGCGCTGGTTGAGAAAACAGAACGCCCCCATCGGTAATGCTTACCTCATTCATGGGCGAAAGCGGGTGTCGGCCCGCCTCGATAGCGGTCTCAACATCATCGATAAGCCCCGACTGATCGCGATTCCGCTCGGTAAGTCTCAGGGCGGCGTCACGGTGCCACGGCAAGTCAAGGTGAAGGTCGACGACCCTTGGGGTCCACAACGATGAGATCTGTCAAAGCGTATACCGATGGCGCCTGTAGCGGTAACCCTGGCCCTGGGGGATGGGGTGTGGTGCTGCAGTTTGGGGATCATGAACGAGAACTGAAGGGGGGCGAGAGCGATACGACTAATAATCGGATGGAGCTAACCGCCGCAATTGAGGCGTTAAAAGCCCTGAAGGAGCCTTGTCATATTGCACTGACAACTGACTCCACTTATGTGAAGGATGGCATTACCAAGTGGCTCAGTAATTGGAAGCGCAATGGCTGGAAGACCGCCGCCAAAAAACCCGTCAAGAATCAAGACTTATGGCAGCAACTCGAGGACTGTGTGGCGCAACACACGGTTGAGTGGTTATGGGTTAAAGGACATAGCGGGCACCCGGAAAATGAGCGCGCAGACACCCTCGCAAACGAGGGTATGAGCGCATTGAAGAGGAACGATCGTGGATAGACGTCAAATAGTGCTGGACACAGAAACCACTGGGTTGGAGGTCAATCAAGGTCATCGGATTATTGAGATTGGCTGTGTGGAGTTACTGAATCGTCGTGTTACGGGGCGTCATTACCATCAATATTTGCACCCTGAGCGAGACATCGACGCAGGCGCCATGGAAGTTCATGGCATTACGCTCGATTTTTTATTGGGAAAACCGACTTTCAAGCAAGCTGCCGATGAGTTTATCGAATTCATTCGAGGGGCTGAGCTCGTGATTCACAATGCGCCGTTTGATGTGGGCTTCATCGACGCAGAGCTGTCGCGATTAAGTCCGGGCAGTGAAGCGGTCAGAGATATTTGCGAGGTGACCGATACGTTGCAAATGGCTCGCCATAAGCACCCCGGTCAGCGCAATAATTTAGATGCTTTGTGTCAGCGTTATGAAATTGACAATACCAGTAGAAGTCTACACGGCGCGCTATTAGACGCCGAGATTCTCGCCGAAGTTTATCTAGCCATGACAGGCGGTCAAACGTCGTTAGGGCTGGGGTCTGACGGCCCGGGCACTCAAGGAAGCGGGACGATGCAAGCATCCAGTATCCGACCATTGCCTGCTGATCGTCCTAAGCTTGCTGTCTTGCGCGCGACACCAGAGGAGGTCGAACGACACGAGCAGAAGCTCAGGGAACTCGATCAGGAGTCTGGAGAGGCGCTTTGGCGTCGTGCCTCTCCGCAGGGGTAGTTACAGCGCGATCGTGACGGCTAACAGCCCGACCCCGGTGAGTACGATGGTGTAAGGCAATGCCATGACCACCATCGTGCCATAGGACAGTCGAATCAGTGGCGCCAACGCAGAGGTCAGCAGGAATAAGAAGGCGGCTTGACCATTCGGCGTTGCAACAGACGGCAGGTTGGTGCCCGTATTGATGGCAATCGCCAGCCGGTCAAACTCAGCTCGATCAATCTCACCAGCCTTTAATGCCGCGTCAATTTCGGAAATATAAACGGTCGCAACAAAAACATTGTCTGAAATCGCCGAGAGCAGTCCATTGGCGAGGAAGAACATAGCCGGCCGCACCTCGTCGGACATCGCCAACACGGCGTCAATAACGGGCGTAAATAAATGCTGCTCGTGAATGACGGCAACAACGGCAAAAAAGACCACGAGCAGCGCCGTGAAGGGCAGTGCTTCCTGAAACGCGTGTCCAATATCGTGTTCATCGGTGATGCCGTTAAAGGCCGTCAACAACACAATGACTAATAAGCCGATCAATCCGACTGCAGCCAGATGAAGAGCCAGCGAAAAAACTAAGATGCCCGCTACAACGGCTTGAACCAGTAGCTTCATCTTAGTCCGTGGCGTCGCACTACTCTGCTGGCCCTCATCGAACTCGACTAAGACTTGTCGAACATTGGCAGGCATTAATGCCCCGTAACCAAACCATCCGGTCATCTCCAGTAAGACACAGGTGATCAATCCACACACCAGTACAGGCATCGTGATCGGTGCCATGTTCATGAAGAAAGTCTGAAAGTCCCATCCGGCAACGCTCGCAATCAATAGGTTTTGTGGTTCACCCACCAACGTGCAAACACCGCCCAGCGCAGTACCAACAGCTCCGTGCATCAGCAGGCTACGCAAGAAAGCACGGAACGTTTCAAGATCATTCTCTGACGCGGTATTCACCGCTCGATCATGCGTATGGTCGTGCTGCTGATCCGACAGCGAAGCACCCGACGCCACGCGGTGAAAGACGGCGTAAAAGCCAACGCCCACGCTGATCAACACCGCCGTCACCGTCAGAGCATCAAGAAACGCCGACAACACTGCAGACACGATTGAGAACAAGAAGGCCAGGAACTTTTTGGATCGAACGTTCAACAGAATTTTTGTGAAGACAAACAACAGCAGGTCTTTCATAAAATAAATGCCCGCCACCATAAACATCAGCAACAGGATGACTTCGAAATTGGCCTCAGCCTCATGGTAGACGCTGTGCGGGTCAGCAAGCCCCAGCAGGATTCCTTCTATAGCGAGGAGCCCACCGGGTTGGAGCGGATAACACCGCAGTGCTAGCGCCAGTGTAAAAATAAACTCGCCCACTAGCGCCCAACCAGCGACTACCGGTCCCGCGCCTAGCAATATAAACGGATTCAAAACAAGAAAGGCGATAATGGTTTGCTTGTACCAGCGGGGTGATTCGCCTAAAAAATTGGACCAGAGGGCACTGACAGGGGACTCACTCATAATTTTTATCCGTTATCGTTAGTATCAAGTCGCGATCAGGGTCTTTGGACCGATCGTCACACCTTATCGCCTACCGTGACCCTGTTGCTCAGAGCGACGCAGGCGTCGTGGATTAAACCTCATCGGCGGAAGAGATGCACCCTTATCCATTGATTTAGAAAATATACGGCGAATAGCATCACTTGGTTCTTGTACTTGCGGCGATGGGTTCCTAGACTAACCGCTGCGCGTTTTTCGGTGATCTCACTTTGCTAGATATTTCTGTTTTGCCCCTGCGCCCCGAGGCGGACGATTGGGCGTTCGTCTTTGCAGGCCGCAACACACTGACGTCTCTCCGGGGACAGCCAGGAGCGCCATGGCGTCTAGCCGAGGCTGACGCTCTGTGGAGTCTGAACAGGGATCTGGCGGTACCGATGGGGTACTGGGGCGGCAAGGCAGCGTGGGCTTTTTCGATCCCAGAAACAAACGATACGGGACTTGAGGCGCTGAGCGGTAATCTTTACAGCTTACTGGGCCGCGTAGACGACTCTCTGTTCCACGCTCAAGGACGCGCCTACCAACTATTGCATTGGCAAGACACGCACCGCTATTGCGGCCGCTGCGGCTCGCCAACCTCGGTCATCGAGGGCGGTAGGGCGGTAGCTTGCGACGACTGTTCAATGCGCGTGTATCCCCGAATATCGCCCTGCGTGATCGTCTTAGTGTCCAAAGGTGACAAACTGTTACTCGCCGCAGCCGCAGGCTACCAAAAGCGATTTTACAGCACGCTGGCAGGATTCATGGAACCCGGAGAGACCTGCGAGCAGACGGTGATGCGCGAGGTTAGAGAAGAGGTCGGCATCGAGGTCGGCAATATTCGTTATTTTACCTCGCAGCCATGGCCCTTTCCGAGTCAGGTGATGCTCGGCTTCTTCGCCGAATGGCAATCGGGAGAGATCGTACCTAACCCCGATGAGATTGAAGAAGCAGATTGGTTTGATCCCAGCGCACTGCCGCCCACTCCTCCCAATGCGTCCATATCGGGCCAGCTTATCTCTCACTTCCTTCAAGCTCATTAACGGTCAACCGCTATGGATTTTCTTTTCGACACCGCTTCATTTCTCCTTCAAGCACTGATCTTACTCGCGGTCTTTCTCGCGGCAGTGGCAGGCGTAGTGGCGATTAGCCAACGAAAGCGAGGATCGGGGGATGATGGCTTCATCGAGGCACGACTACTGAATGAGCGTTATGAGGCACATCAAGAATCCCTTCGTGCGGTGACTGAGGACGAGGCTGACGCGAAGGCACGTGAAAAATCCAAGAAAAAAGCCAAGAAAGTCGAAGAAAAGGCACGGAAGCGCGCATCGAAAATGGACGACGTAGCTGAATTTGAGCATCGCCCTCGCGTCTTTGTCATCGACTTTGACGGTGACATGCAGGCCAGTGCCGTTGCGCAACTGCGGGAAGAAGTGTCGGCGATTTTGCCGGTTGCGTCAGAAAAAGATGAAGTGCTGGTGCGCCTTGAAAGCGGCGGCGGTGTCGTCCACGGTTATGGCTTGGCAGCGAGTCAACTCCTGCGATTGAAAGAAGCCAACGTTAAGTTGACGGTGTCGGTAGACAAGGTTGCTGCAAGCGGTGGTTACATGATGGCTTGTGTCGCTGATGAAATCATTGCCGCCCCGTTTGCCATTTTAGGTTCGATTGGCGTCGTCGCGCAGCTGCCTAACTTTCACCGCCTGCTCAAAAAAAATGATATTGATGTCGAAATGCACACGGCAGGAGAATTCAAGCGAACCCTGACTTTTTTTGGCGAGAATACGGATAAGGCACGCGAGAAGTTTCAGGCAGATCTGGACGACGTGCATATTTTATTTAAGGAGTTTGTCTCAGCTAACCGGCCAATCGTCGCGATTGATCAGGTCAGTACAGGGGAGTATTGGTTCGGCCAGCGCGCGCTCGATTTGCAGTTAACAGACCGACTCAGTACTTCTGACGCCTTTCTGCAGTCGCGGGTCGAACACAGTGACCTGATAGAGGTACGCTATCGAGTGAAGCGTGGCTGGCAAGAGCGCCTCGGTGCCGCGGCAGAGGTAGCGGTAGAGCGAGGGTTTCGGCGACTCCTCAGGTCGGAGCAAGATCAGCGCTTTCTCTAGCCGATAATGAGGCAACGGCCACATGCTGAGACAAGAACACATCACCTGACAACTCCTGCAAAAAGTGACTGCGGCCCAAGGCATCCATAACCGGGCCCTTCACCTCGCTCAAATGTAATGCGATGCCCCAATCGATAAGACGCAGGTTGATCTCGCCAAGCGCTTCGAGGGCGCTCAGATCAATGGTGTTAACCGCAGGACACATAATAATCACATGCTTTAAATTCTGGTGTGCCGCTATTTGATCGTAAACGACCGTCTCGAGATAAGCGGCATTGGCAAAGTATAGCGACTCGTCGATGCGTATCGATAAAATGTGGTCATGCGTAATCACGTCGTGGCGCATCACATTGCGGAAATGTTCAGAGCCGGGCACTTGTCCCACCACCGCAAAGTGCGGATGGCTGGTTTGATGAAGATGCAAACCAATTGAGACCGCCACCCCCGTGAGGACGCCCAGTTCAACGCCCGCTATTAGTGTGACTAGCAACGTCAATGTCACCGCCACGAAATCACCGAGGGCAAAACGGTGCGCCTTGGCGATGACGTCCCAATCAATGAGGCTGATGACGGCACCAATTATCGTGGCAGCTAACACTGCCTTGGGTAAGAAATAGAGTGCAGGGGTCAAAAAGAGTGCGGCCAAGGTGATACCGAGCGCCGTTAATATGGAGGCCATCTGCGTATCGGCACCTGCATCAAAATTCACAACCGATCTAGAAAAGCCGCCCGTGACGGGAAAACCACCCGACAGCGCTGCCGCGGTATTGGCAGCACCCAGCCCCAACAGTTCTTGATTAGCATCAACTTTTTGTCGTTTTTTCGCGCCGAGTGTTTTACCCACCGACACCGACTCTACAAATCCAATCAAGGCAATCAAGAGTGCAGGGAGCGCCAACACTTCGAGCAAATGCCAACTAATATTGGGCGCGCTGAATGGCGGTAAGCCACGCGGGACATGGCCTACCAAAGGAACGCCGAGCGATTCGAAGTCGCGGAAGGCCGATAGGGGAATGACCACTATCATGACTAAGATGGGCGCCGCACGAACGATGATGCTGGCAGTGTTCTCGCTACAGCCGACACGACTCAGGAGTGCAGCGAGCCGATAACGAGCAAACAGCAAAAACCCGATAGCAGCTGCACCGATGATGCAGGTCAATAAATGGATTTCAGTGAGTTGATCAAACAGTCCTGACAGCAACACTGGTGCGGTATCGCCCTTAATGGAAATACCGATGAGGGGGCCCAATTGCCCTACGGCGATAATAATCCCCGAAGCGGTGATAAAGCCCGAGACCACTGAATGGGAAAGGAAGTTGGCGACAAATCCAAACTTTAAAAAACCCAGGACGAGTAAAATGATGCCCCCCAGCAGTGCCAGCGTGGTCGCCGCCGTCGCGTAATCGACGGTGCCTTCGGCTGCAACGGCGCCCACCGCAGAGGCGGTCATTAGCGAGGCCACGGCGACTGGACCGACCGACAAGGTTCGACTGCTGCCGAAGGCTGCGTAAGCAAGCAGGGGTAAAATACAGGCGTAAAGGCCCATTTCCGCCGGCAACCCCGCGAGCAGCGCATAAGCGAGCGATTGGGGGATCAGCAGCATCGTGACGATCACTGCAGCCACAGTATCGTTGAGCAAATTATGACGCTGGTAACCTGCAAGCCACTCCGCAGGCGGAAAGAGTGAGTGCCGCCTGTGCGTGTCGAGTTTCACTGCTGGATCTCAGGCCTCGCCAGCCACTCGCGGCCTTTCAGCATGCCGTTCCAGTAAATCCAAGGCAGCAAATCGGCTTTTAAATGCCAAGCAAGGCGGGTAGGGCGCAAACCGTTCAATATCCTTTTCGGGAAAGTGGGGAGCAGGGCGCCTCCATACCCAAATTCAGCCAATACAATCTTGCCTCGCTCTACTGTTAGTGGGCAGGATCCGTAACCGTTATAACGCGCCAGCTGCTGATGACCTGCCCGGTAAGCAATGAGGTTAGTGGCCACCACGGGAGCCTGCGCTCTCGCCGCTGCGGCGGTCTTGGCATTCGGCGTATTCATGACATCACCGCAAGACCAAACGTTACTGAACCGCTTGTGCTGCAAGGTTGTCTGATCGACGTCGACCCATCCCTGCTCATCGCTCAGCGGGGAGTGGCGTATAAAATCCGGGGCGCGCTGCGGTGGACACACGTGGATCATATCGAAGGATTTTTCACACTCGCCATCAGGGCCTTTGAACGTCGCGATTTTTTGCTCACCGTCAATGCGGGTCAGTGTCGTCTGGAAATTCAGCTGCACGCCGTATCGGTCGATGTACTCCATGAGAGCCGGCACATAATCAGCCACGCCGAAGAGTCCAGGGGTAGAAGTGCAGAATTCAACGTCGATCGACTGCAAACACCCTTGCCGACGCCAATGATCCGCCGAGAGGTAAAGGGCTTTTTGTGGCGCTCCCGCGCATTTAATCGGCATTGGCGGCTGTGTGAATAGCGCGGTACCCGATTTCAAATTTTGAACTAGCTCCCAGGTGTAGGAGGCTGTGTGATACGCATAATTAGAGGTCACACCATTGCGACCCAAATTCTCTGAGAGGCCCTCAACGCCACCCCAATCGAGCGTCAGCCCCGGGGCAACGACCAGCTGCTCGTAACGAACCGTGCTGCCATCCTCTAGCGAGAGCGCATTGTCATCGGGCTGAAAGTCACGCACCGATTGCTGGATCCAGACAACGTTTTTGGGGACGATGGATGCCGTAGAGCGAGCGGTGCTGGGTGCTTGAAAAACACCGCCCCCCACCATGGTCCAACCTGGCTGGTAGTAGTGGGTTTCTGCTGGATCAATCAAGACCACAGACAAATGCCGCTGACGTTGTTTGAGGCTAGCCGCTGTAGCGATACCCGCGGCTCCGGCACCCACAATAGCGACATCAAAATATTGCGTGGTCATGACAAAGCCCTCCAGGGCGCGTTGGATTATTTGTTAGCTGGGAGCCGGTCGAGGCGGACACCGCCAAAGGCATTAATAGGCACTTTTAAAAACATCCGCCCCTGCCCATTAGGAGGAGGAAGATACCCTGCTCGCATGTTGACCTGTAGGGAGGGGAGTATCAATGATGGCATGGCGAGAGTTGCATCGCGCGCCTCGCGCAAAGAGACAAACTCATCGACCGAGATAGCGCTGCCAACATGGATATTGTCTTCGCGCTGATGCGCCACGGTGGATTCAAAAGCTAATGCCCGGCCATTGGGCTGATAGTCGTGACACACAAAGACGCGTATATCATCGGGCAACGCCAGCAAGCGCTGACAAGAGGCATATAGCGTGCGCGCATCGCCACCAGGAAAATCACAGCGCGCGGTACCCGCATCGGGCATAAACAGTGTGTCGCCAGCAAACAGCGCATCACCCAGCTGATAGGCCATGCAGGCGGGCGTATGGCCCGGTACATGAAGTGCGTTGCCATTCAGGACGCCGACTTGGAACGTATCGCCGTCTGACAGCATCACATCAA
>CAJWWJ010000003.1 GCA_913048575.1 uncultured Halieaceae bacterium | reverse complement strand
CACCAAAACCACTGGCTAACAGCGTCGTCAGGTTCGTCACCGAAGCCGGTGTCTCTGATTGCTCATCTATGGCCAAAGTGATCGTACCCCTTTCCCGTCGGCATACCGTCACAGCTTACCCCGCTCCCCGCCATCACTCGACCAATTTCCGTGCAACCCTCGGGTAAAGCAGTGCTTTGCGGCAGCGTGAATAACAACTCGTAGTCATCCCCGCCGCTCAGAAGATAGTGTAACTGCTGGCTCGGTTCGACCACAGCGCAGAAGGCAGTCGATCGCGGTAACTGTCGGTGATCGATATGCAGTGCAACACCGCTTTTGCGCGCCAAATGAGTACTGTCTGCAATCAAGCCATCCGAGATATCAATCGCTGCCGTAGCGGACATTCTCAGGGACTCACCTAACCCTATCCGAGCAGTGGGCCGCAAGAATCTCGCCGTTAAAAACGCCGCATTGGCAGGGTCTGATGCCACGAGCTCACCTTGTAGCAAGGACAGGCCGGCGGCGGCATCCCCCAAAGTGCCACTCACGCAGAGTCGGTCACCCGGCGCCGCACCACTGCGCAGTAGGCATTGACCGGCGGGCGTCTCGCCCATCACTGTCACAGTGATCACCAAGGGGCCACGCGTCGTATCCCCCCCCACTAGGGGAAGCCTAGCGTCCGCCGAGGCGTCACGTAGCCCCGTGCAAAACGCCTCCAACCAAGTGGTATCGGGCTCCGGCAGACTGATGGCTAACACCATGGCTCTGGGCGCCGCACCCATAGCAGCGAGGTCACTGGCAGCCGTCATCACCGCACGGTAAGCGATATCGGGTGCTGCGCAGTCGGGTAAAAAGTGGACGCCCTCTGTCAGGGTGTCGGTCGAGACGTGCAGCACCCAACCATCGGTAGTATCAATGATCGCCGCATCGTCACCCACACCCAGTAAGACGTGATCTGACGCTCCCATGTCACTGAAGAACTGATGAATCAGGTCAAACTCAGTGAGCGCCATTAGTCCTCTTTGGCGCGTTCAACCGTGCGCAGTTCAGACGCGACCTTATCGAGAATGCCATTAATATAGCGATGAGATTCGGTGGCGCCAAACTTCTTGGCTAACGACACCGCTTCATTAATCACGACTTTATAGGGGACATCAATGCGCTCCTTGAGTTCGAAAGTTCCCATGCGTAATAAGTTTCGCTCTATGGGATCAAGGTCGTCCAACGCACGGTCAAGCAAAGGCGAAAACAGTGCCTCGAGTGACTCAACATCCTCCATTACACCGCGGAGTAACGCTTGAAAATACTCGCCGTCGGTATGACGGAAGTCGTTATCAACTCGAAATTCAGCATCGATATCGACCAACGACGCATCGGAGAGGGTCCATTGGTAGAGCGCTTGCAAACCAAAGTGGCGCGCTTTTCGTCGCTGTGCAGCAAGTGTATTCGGCTGCGACATTAGCTGCGCAACGCGCTGAGCAGATTAACCATTTCGACTGCACTCATCGCCGCCTCAACACCCTTATTCTCGGCATCGTCGCTGGAGCGAAAAACCGCCTGCTCAAGGGTATCCACCGTCAGCACACCAAAAGCAACGGGCTTACCCGAGCGCAATGCCACCTCGCCAATACCCCGGGTGCACTCACCGGCAACATACTCGAAATGAGGTGTGCCACCTCTGATCACCGCGCCAAGGGCAATCACCGCGTCGCAATCCGCTCTCTCGGCCGCCGCCTGGCAGGCCAAAGGCACCTCAAAAGCACCGGGCACCGTCACGACCCGTACTTTGTCATCGGCGATACCCAACTGCCGCAGCGCCTGTTGGGCTCCGGCAAGCAACCCATTCACAATGCCTTCGTTCCAGCGGGTAATCACAATGACATACCCCCCTTCGTTGCCCGAAATGCGCTCAGCGGAGTTGTCGATACCCTTAGCATCGCTCGATTGTGACTCGACCATATCCTATGACCTTTCAGTTATGCTCAGGACCACCGGGCGAGATAAACTCGACCACCTCTAATCCAAAACCCGCCAGCGCATTGTACTTGGTGGGTGAGGCCAGCAGCTTTATCTGGCCCACACCGAGATCTCTCAGTATCTGGGCGCCCAGCCCAATCTCATTGTACCCCTCCGCACCGGACGGTTGATCCACCTCGGTATCACCCAGCAATCGATCAATATCATGCATCAGGTCTTCGGGTGATTCAGGTTTGCTGAGCAGCACCAATACCCCAGCATTCGCCTCTGCGATGGCCGTCAAACTGGCATCGAGAGACCAACTCGCCATTCCGTCGAGGGAAGTCCCGATCAAATCTCTCAACACGGCGGTGATGTGCACCCGCACCAGTGTTGGGGACGCGGCATCGATGACCCCCTTACTGAGCGCTAAATGCACTCGTCCATGGGTGGCATCTTGATACGCTCGCATTTCAAAACGACCAAAGCGACTTTCCAGGATCCCTTGTCGCTGCACAGTGACGGTTTTTTGGTTCGCCAACCGATAAGTCACTAGGTCTGATACACGACCGACCACCAGCTCATGTCGGGCGGCAAATTCAGTCAGAAACGGAGCATCGGCGACCGCACCCTCAGCATCGAGTACCTCAGTGAACACGGCTGCAGGCGACAGCCCGGCTAACGTCGCCAGATCGATGGCTGCTTCAGCTGGCGCGGTGCGCGTGAGCACCCCTCCGGTCGCCGCCGCAATCGGAAAGATGTGTCCGGGCTGCACGAGATCAGCTGGGCGGGTCGACGGATCTACCGCAACACGCACCGTGCGAGCGCGATCGGCAGCCGAAATACCCGTATCAATTCCTGTCGTCGCCTCGATCGATAGCGTAAAAGGCGACAGCGATTCATCGCCTTCAACCATAAAGGGTAAATCGAGCTCTGCACAGCGGGCTCGAGTCATCGCCAAGCAGATCAGTCCCCGCGCCTGCCGTGCCATGAACGCAATATGATCAGCCTCACAGTGCTCGGCACCCACCACGACAAAACCTGTCATGCCACCTGCACTGTGCTCATTCAATAGCAGACAGGTGTGCCCATGACGCAGTGCACTCAGTACCTGATCGATATCAGCATAGTCTTCGACCGACACTAGGTAGCCTCCGTGCTGGCTTCGAACTGCATCAGCCGCTCTAGGTAGCGTGCAATCACATCCACCTCTAAATTGACCGGGCTGCCCACACGATATTCACTAAAGACCGTCTCCTCCCAAGTCTGCGGAATGATCGTGAGTTCAAAATGACAACCCTCCACCTGATTCACGGTCAGGCTGGTTCCGTCGACACAGATACTGCCCTTCATTGCGACATAGCGCGCCAGCGTCTCCGGAGCCGCAATACGGACGCGCCAAAAGCGCGCATCCTCGATAATGTCGTCGACGTGGCCTACACCATCGACATGCCCACTCACCAGATGGCCACCGAGTGGCGTACTGAGCGTCAATGAGGTCTCTAAATTGACCGAGTCGCCAATGGCTTTCGTGCCCAATGTTGTCAAAGAAAGACTCTCAGGCGAGACATCGGCCCAATAGCCCTCTCCGGTCAGTTCTGTCACGGTAAGGCACACGCCGCTGGTGGCAATACTGTCACCCAGCGAGACTCCCTCTAGAGGCAGCTTTCCGCTCTCGATGCACAAGCGGATATCTTGCTCACCCGACTCAATGGCAGCGATATGACCAACAGCCTGAATAATCCCTGTAAACACAACAGCTCCTTTTTGGTGTATCCCAACGACTAAGCGCTCAGCAACTTGGGGGCGGCCATCGGGGTCGCCATGATACGCAGATCTGTGCCGAAACGGGTCACCTCTTCAAGCTGAAATTTGGGGCTCTCTGCCAGCGTATCGATCGCAAAGCCCGCCATGGGCCGACCCGTATCGCCGAGCAGGCAGGGGGCCTGGTAGACCACGAGTCGATCTACCCATCCGCCCTCAATCAGAGCCCCCGATAACTGTGGGCCCGCCTCGATCAAAATATTATTAAACGACTGCGCCCCAAGATAATGAACCCACTCGTTCAGCACAATCCGTCCACCTTGATCCACGGGTAGCTGATGTTGCGTAATCGACACGTCCATTTCGATGCCCGGTGCAGTGATGACGGTGGTCGGCGCCCCCATCAGCACCCGCGCATCGACCGGCGTGCGACCTTGCGAATCTAACACCATACGATGCGGCGGCGAGCGCAGTGCCCGCTCGCTTTCCTCGCGACTGAGCGAGGACTGATCAGGTCGCAGAGTGAGCTGGCAATCGTCGGCGAGGACCGTACCAATACCCGTCACAATGAGATCTGACTCTGCCCGCAACCGCTGCACATCCTGCCGGGAAGCCTCGCAAGTAATCCACTGACTTTCACCCGTTGCCATGGCCACTCGACCGTCTAAAGACGCCGCAACCTTGAGCGTGACCTGCCCCCATCCCCGTCGCATGCGGTGCAAGAATCCCGCTAGGTGCTGCTCGGCCTGATCCGCCAGCAAACCCACCTCAACGGCAATACCCTGAGCCCTCAGCAAGGCGATGCCCTGGCCGGATACACTGGGATTAGGGTCTTCGATCGCCACCACAACCCGCGTCACACCCGCCTCGATCAGGGCCTGTGCACAGGGGCCTGTGTGCCCCTGATGACTGCAGGGTTCCAGTGTGACATAGGCGGTAGATTGCTGCGCGTTGACGGCACTTTTCAGTGCCATCACTTCTGCATGCGCCTGACCCACCGGCTGAGTGTAGCCCGACCCGATCACCTCACCATCGCGCGCTAAAACGCAGCCAACGGCGGGATTCGGGGCAGCCCAAAAACGGGCTTGGCGCCCCAAATCGATCGCGCGTTGCATCAACGCCCGATCAGTCGCCTCACTCACAAATCGTCGCCTTGTTGTGGCTCAGCCTCTAGCGATTCAATCGCATCACGGAACTCAGCGAGGTCTTGAAAGCTGCGATAGACCGACGCAAAACGAACATACGCCACATGATCCAGCACTTTGAGTGAGCTCATGACTTGCTCGCCCACCTTTAAGGATTGAATCTCACGTTCGCCAGTCGCGCGCAAACGATGTTTAATTTGGTCAATTTCCGCTTCAATACTCTCTACCGATACAGGGCGTTTTTCGAGGGCCCGCAGGAGCCCGGAACGCAGTTTTTCCTCGTCGAACGGCTCCCGGCTGCCATCTTGTTTAATGACCCTCGGCAAGACCAGTTCAGCCACCTCGTAAGTAGTAAAGCGCTCAGCACAACTGAGGCATTCTCGCCGGCGACGCACCTGAGCGCCCTCGGCGACTAATCGAGAATCAATCACTTTCGTCTCGTCGGTACTACAAAAAGGACAGTGCATACGATCGACAGCGCCTCAGGCGGCGCTGCTCCTGTTAGCGAGCGTAAACCGGCAACGTTGCGCACAGCGCCTTCACTTGCTCGCGCACTGCGGGAATCACCTCGGCACTACTCCCGCCCTCAAGCGCAGCCAAGACATCGCAGATCCAGCCGGTCAGTTGCTCCGTTTCGGCAACACCAAAACCACGTGTCGTAATGGCCGGGGTGCCCAATCGCAACCCAGAGGTCACGAAAGGAGAGCGTGGATCGTTAGGCACCGCATTCTTGTTAACGGTGATGTAGGCCTCGCCTAGGGCCGCATCGGCGTCCTTACCGGTGTAATCCTTGCCAATCAAATCGAGCAGCATCAAATGATTATCCGTGCCACCCGACACAATTTTGTGGCCCCTCTCAATAAAAGTGGCCGCCATCGCCTGAGCATTAGCGATGACCTGCTTTTGGTAATCGATGAATTCAGGCGCCATCGCCTCTTTAAAAGCGACCGCCTTGGCTGCAATCACGTGCATTAATGGCCCGCCCTGAGCACCGGGAAAAATGGCCGAATTAAACTGCTTCTCGAGCGCCTCGTTACGACGCGCCAAAATCAGGCCCGAGCGCGGACCACGCAAGGTCTTGTGGGTAGTGGTGGTCACGACATCGGCATGCGGGATAGGGCTGGGATAAACGCCCGCAGCGACCAGTCCGGCGACGTGTGCCATGTCGACCAGCAGATAAGCACCGACCTCGTCAGCAATCTCCCGGAAAATCGACCAATCTAGGGTCCGGCTATAAGCCGAAAACCCACCAATAATGAGTTTTGGTTGGTGGGTGCGCGCCAGATTTCGTACAACGTCGTAGTCAATCAAGCCTGTGTGCTGGTCAATGCCGTACTGAACAGCGTTATAAATCTTGCCCGAAAAATTAACCGACGCGCCGTGGGTTAAATGCCCTCCGTCCGCAAGACTCATGCCTAATACCGTGTCACCGGGCTTGAGCAGTGCTTGAAAAACCGCAATGTTGGCGCTGGAACCAGAGTGCGGCTGAACATTGGCAAAGTCAGCACCGAATAGGGCCTTAGCGCGCTCGATGGCCAGCGTCTCCGCCTGATCAACAAACTCACAGCCGCCGTAATATCGCTTGCCCGGATAACCTTCTGCGTACTTGTTCGTCAATACAGAGCCCTGCGCCTCCAGCACACGCGGGCTGCAGTAATTCTCTGACGCGATGAGTTCGATATGCTCTTCCTGACGCACTGTCTCGGCGTGCATCGCTGACCAGAGCTCGGCGTCAAAGGCTTCGATGGTCTGTGCGTCGCGATCAAGATACTGCGACAACTGAGTAGCGGCTTGATTCATAATGTGATCCTACAAGTTAGGTGGGAGCAGACTTGCTCCCATTCTGGCGCGATAAAGTAGAATGTTAGCGGAACACGGCGCAGGCGTCAGGATTTTGTGGGGAAAGCACTCACAAATACCCATGTCTGCGGCAATACGCAATTTGAGGCGTCCCGAGGGGCAATATTGTGCGCATCAGTATCTTTGGCAGTGGTTATGTTGGCCTAGTGCAGGCAGCCGTATTCTCTGAGGTAGGTCACGATGTGATCTGCATGGACATCGATCGCGACAGAATCGCCCGTATTCAGAACGGCGATATTCCCTTTTTTGAGCCTGGGCTCAGTGGATTACTGCAAGCGGGTCTCACTCAGCAGCGGCTTCGCTTCACCACCAATAGCCAGGATGCCGTCGAGAACAGCGACTATTTGTTTGTGTGCGTCGGGACGCCCTCGTTACCCGATGGCAGTGCTGACCTGCACGCGGTCATCGCCGTCGCCACAGATATTGCCGAACACATGACGAGCCGCAAAGTCATTGTCAATAAATCCACGGTCCCCGTGGGCACGGCCGATCAAGTTCACCGCTGCATTGCCGACGGACTCGCCGCTCGGCAATGCAGCATTCCCTTTGAAGTCTGCTCTAACCCAGAGTTCCTAAAAGAGGGGTCTGCATTGGCAGACGCGTTGAAGCCAGACCGCATTATTGTCGGAGCGCGCTCTGAGGAAACCGTGGCTGAATTCCGTCGGCTATATGAATCCTTTAACCGCAACCACGACAAAATGATGTTTATGGATCCGCGCAGTGCGGAACTGACGAAGTATGCCTCCAACGCCATGCTGGCGACCAAAATCAGCTTCATTAACGAAATAGCTAACATCGCCGAGGCTGTGGGGGCTGACATCGAATCCGTCCGGCAAGGCATGGGCTCTGATTCCAGAATTGGTTTTCAATTTATCTATCCCGGTATCGGCTATGGCGGCTCTTGCTTTCCCAAAGACGTCCGCGCACTGGATCACCTAGCCAAAGAACGCGGCACTGGCGCGCAACTGTTATCTGCCGTTCACACCACTAACGAACGCCAAAAGCAAAAATTGTCTGACCGCATCCTCTCGCGACTGGGCCCAGATCTCACCGGACGAACCGTGGCAGTATGGGGGCTCGCTTTCAAGCCCAACACCGATGATATGCGTGAGGCACCCAGCCGCGTTTTAATGGAGGCGATCTGGGCGGCAGGTGGCCGAGTCGTGGCTTTTGATCCAGAAGCCATGGACAACTGCCGGACGATCTATGGTGAACGTGACGACCTCCGCTATGCCGAGAACAAAGAGGCGGCGCTCGACGGCGCCGATTGCCTCGCCATTTGTACCGAATGGAAGGCATTCAGGTCGCCTGACTTTGAGGGCATCAAGCAACGACTCACCTCTGCCCTTATTTTCGATGGCCGAAACCTCTACGACCCCCAATATATGGCGGCACTGGAGATCGAGTACTACGCCATTGGCCGGGGTCGCTCAGTCCAGTCGTCTGACTGAGCAATGCACGCGACGCACTGTCAGCGCGTTGCGCCCATAAAGCCCGCTTGTCGTTTTGGTCCAGGCGCTGTTGTCGCTGCGCGCTGGTAAATCGCCGCGCTATTTAGGCGTTATGCCGACAACCTGGGCGAGCAGATTACCGATTGATTCAGTACACTCCCCACCCTGGTAGTCGTAAAACCCAGGCGGCAGACACTGTGCCGCCAAAATCATTCGCTCAACCGATGGAGCCAAGTCGTGGCGCAATACGTTTACACCATGAACCGAGTGGGGAAAATCGTCCCACCCAAAAAAGAAATCCTCAAAGATATTTCCCTGTCTTTTTTCCCTGGCGCCAAAATTGGGGTGCTGGGCCTTAACGGGTCTGGTAAATCAACCCTGCTGAAAATAATGGCGGGGATTGATACTGACATTCTCGGTGAGGCGCGGGCACAAGCGGACATCAAGATTGGCTACCTGCCGCAAGAGCCGCAGCTGAATCCTGAAAAAGATGTCCGCGGCAATGTCGAAGAAGGGCTGCAGGAGGCGATTGATGCTCTGGCGGGTCTTGAGAAGATCTATGCCGATTACGCCGAACCCGATGCCGACTTTGATGCGCTGGCCAAAGAGCAGGCCAAATTGGAGGACATCATTCAAGCAAAGGATGCGCATAACCTAGAAACCCGTCTCGACATCGCGGCTAACGCGCTACGTTTGCCGCCATGGGATGCGGATGTCGGCACATTGTCTGGCGGGGAACAACGACGCGTGGCGCTAGCCCGGCTACTGCTATCCGAGCCCGACATGCTACTGCTCGACGAGCCGACCAACCACCTTGATGCCGAATCCGTCGCATGGCTTGAGCACTTTTTAGAAGACTTCAGCGGCACCGTCGTCGCCATTACCCACGACCGCTATTTTCTCGATAATGCCGCGGGTTGGATCCTAGAGCTAGATCGAGGTCGGGGCATCCCCTATGAGGGCAATTACTCGGTCTGGTTAGAGGCCAAGGAAAAACGGCTCGAACAGGAGCAGCGTCAAGAGGCCTCCCACCAAAAGGCCATCAAGGCAGAATTGGAGTGGGTCAGGTCTAATCCGAAGGGGCGCCAAGCGAAAAACAAGGCTAGATTGCAGCGCTTTGATGAGTTGAACTCACAGGAATTTCAGAGCCGCAACGAGACCAACGAAATCTATATCCCGCCTGGCGCCCGGCTGGGCGACAAGGTCATCGAAGTCGCGGGTCTACGAAAAACATTTGGTGACCGGCTGTTATTTGACGAGGTCAACTTCGTTGTTCCCAAAGGCAGCATCGTGGGCATTATCGGCGCCAATGGCATGGGCAAGTCGACCCTATTTCGCATACTGATGGACTTAGAGACGCCTGACGGCGGCAGCGTTGTGGTTGGAGATACCGTGGAACTCGGCTACGTCGACCAATCCCGTGATGACTTGGACGGTAGCAAAACGGTTTGGGAAGAAGTCTCAGATGGCCTCGATATCATCCGGATCGGCAGCTATGAGGTCGCATCGCGTTCCTACGTGGGCCGTTTTAACTTTAAAGGCTCCGATCAGCAAAAATTTGTGAAGGACCTCTCTGGTGGAGAGCGCAACCGCCTGCATTTGGCCAAATTATTAAAGCAAGGTGCCAACGTATTGCTCCTCGATGAACCGACTAACGATCTGGATGTCGAAACCCTCCGAGCGCTCGAGGAGGCGCTGCTGGCCTTTCCGGGTTCCGCGCTGGTCATCTCCCACGATCGGTGGTTTTTGGATCGGATCGCAACACACATTTTGGCTTATGAGGATGACGGCAGTGTGGTGTTCCACGAGGGCAATTACACGGACTACGAGGTCGATCGTCGGCAACGCCAAGGAGCAGATGCAGCAGTACCCAGCCGGGTGAAGCACCGTCGACTCAAGTAGCCCCTTGATAACAAGTATGGGGTGAGCGTCTGTCGATGACGACAGGCCGAGCTTACCCTTAGGAGCTTACCCTTAGGAGCTTACCCTTAGGAGCAAGCCTCTAGGGCTTCAGACAAACGCGATACCGGCACCACTTCAAGGTTGGGAATCGGTTTTTTAGGCGCATTGCCCTTCGGCACTATGGCGCGTCTAAAACCATGCTTCGCTGCCTCAGCCAAACGCTCCTGACCACTGGCCACGGGACGAATCTCACCAGACAAACCTACCTCTCCAAACACCACCCAGTCTTGAGGCAGCGGTCGATCGCGAAGGCTCGACACCACTGCAAGCAATAAGGCTAAGTCCGCCGAGGTTTCCATCACTCTCACCCCTCCCACCACATTCGCGAACACATCCTGATCACCCACCTGAATGCCGCCATGGCGGTGCAGTACCGCCAGCAACATCGCTAATCGATTCTGTTCGAATCCGACCGTGACGCGCCGCGGATTACCCAGCGAGCTGTCATCAACCAGCGCTTGAATCTCCACCAGCAAGGGTCGAGTGCCTTCCCACACGACGACAACCGTCGTCCCTGGTGCAATGTGTTCTGAGCGATCGAGAAAAATAGCCGAGGGGTTGGTCACCTCGCGCATACCCGTATCGGTCATGGCAAAAATGCCCAGCTCATTGACCGCGCCAAAGCGATTTTTTTGACCGCGCAATGTTCGGTAACGCGTGTCGTGATCACCCTCGAGCAGAATCGAGCAATCAATCATGTGTTCGAGCACTTTGGGTCCCGCCAAGCTGCCATCCTTCGTCACGTGGCCCACTAAAATCAGCACCGTCCCTGTTTGTTTGGCATAGCGCGTCAACTGCGAGGCGCAGTCTCGCACCTGGGAGACGCTCCCGGGCGCCGAGGTCAGCGTGTCGCTATGCACCACTTGAATGGAGTCAACGACAAGGATTTTCGGTTGTAGGGATTCTGCAGAGGCCAAAATGGCATCGACATCTGTCTCTGCCATCAATTGCAGTTGATCTGTGGGTAGCTGAAGGCGATTAGCCCGCAGCGCAATTTGCTCTGGTGACTCTTCACCGGTGACGTAGAGCGCCGAATGCGACGACGCCAATCGACACAGTGTTTGCAACAGGAGCGTGCTTTTACCTGCGCCAGGGTGCCCCCCTATGAGAATGCTGGCGCCCGGGACAAACCCGCCGCCTAAAACCCGATCAAATTCGTCGAACCCGGATGCCAACCGCGGTAGGTCGACAATGGAAACGTCCTCTAGCCGCTTAACCGCCGCCAGACTGCCCGCAAAACCGCCGCGCGTCGCTGCCCGACCGCTCGATCCTTTTTTAGCAGCCGGCGCACTCAAGCGAAATTCAGTCAGCGTATTCCATGCTTGGCATTCCCCGCATTGACCCTGCCACTTGGGAAAATCTGCCCCACAATCGTTGCAGACAAACGCTGTTTTTGCCTTGGCCACGCGAAACTCCTGAGAAACTGATCCTAAAGGCTGTATTGATCGAGCTAAGCCGGTATCCTATCAGACCATTTGGTTTGCGCCCGATCACCATGCCTTCCGGTTCCCTCATTCCCGACCGCCAATTGACTTTCTCGCCCGAGCTGGCCGAGACCATTGGCCTAGAAGAGGCTATTTTACTGCAAGCACTGGGCACCAAACTGACAGATCGCGACGGTTGGACAACGATCGTCCTCCAAGAACTCCAACAAACACTGCCCTTCTGGTCGATAGACCACATCACTCAACTGAGCGATAAATTAGTGGCGCTGGGCATTCTCGCGCGCTCAGCACATCACGACACCGCGATCTTGATCCTGTCGGCAACGGCCTTAGCCGAGCCCTCACGGCACGTTGAGTCTGAGCCGACTACCCCGATCCATCACCCCAGCGCAGCACTCGAGGCTCATAGCCGCCGCTGGCAACCCAGTGATGGGCTGATTGACCTACTGGTGATGACCCAGGGGATCCCCCGCACTTTTGTCGACGCCATCGCGGCACAGTTTCTGCCCTCAGAGAGTGGCCGAGATATCGACACCCAATTTCGGCAACATGCCCTCGCACGCTGGCGAGCGCAGCAAGGGCTTACCACAGCATTTGAGATCAGCACTCCACCGCCATTTGGTAAAGACTGGCGGCCGAATGAAGATGCCTTCGAAATTCTCGAGCAGGCAGGCATTGATGCAGAATTTGCCGACTCTGTGAGAGGGGAATTTGTGCTGTATTGGCGAGAACGGGGCGGGCCCCCAAAAGAAATCAATACCCGCTTTGTCGAACACGTCCGCCGCCGCTGGTTACGCCATACTAGCCAGATACACCACAGCACGGAGCCGACCCGGATACCACGACACTGGCAACCCGATGTGGCGGTCTATGACACCCTTGGGCTGGCCGGCATCTCAGAACAAGATGCCAAGGCATTGCTGCCCGAATTTGTGATGTATTGGCTAGACAGCAACGAAGTGCATACTTCTTGGAACAGCAAGTTTCTGCAACATGTGAAGCGCCAAACTCAGAGCGCGAACTATGGAGATCCCAATGGCGGAGCAAAAGGACGCGGCGGCGCTGGCGCAAGCCATCGTTCAAAGGACCGAAGTCTCAACGACGACCTCACCGACACCAGCTGGGCCAACTGACGCATCAGAGACGCCTGACGCGCAAGGCATCGAGGCCATTAATCAGGTCTTCGGGCTATTCCGACTGAACTACCACAACCAATATTACGCCGCGTGGTCTGATTCAGAGCAGGTCAAGCAAGTCAAACGGCTTTGGCTTGAAGCGCTTGACGCCTATCCCACCGCAGTCATCTTGCGTGCTGCTCAACATGCCATTGAAACCAGTGACTATTTGCCGACGCTCAACCGCATGATCGACGCCTGCCGACATGGGATGAGTGATCTGGGGTTACCGTCGCCCTATGACGCCTATCGGGAAGCCTGCCTCGCGCCCACGCCGAAAGCAGGGGCAGCTTGGCGCCACCCTGCTGTTTACCTCGCAGGCTGCGATTGTGGCTGGTTTTTTTTAGCCAACGAAGCAGAGCATCGAACCTGGCCACTATTTCGCGAACACTATGAACGCTGGGTCAGTCGCGCGGCAAGAGGCGAAATACTGAAGGGGCCTGAGCGGGTCAGCATTGCGCCCCCTGACGACGAACCACCGAGCACCGAGGAGCAAATAACGCAGCTAGCACAACTACGAAGAGAAATCGGTCTCTGATTCATTAGTCGGGCTAGCGCTATCGAGCCAATGCGCAATCGCCTCTCGTAATCGCGTTCCCTGCTCGATCATCTTCTGATGGCTCGCCAACAGCTGCGGCTCATCCGCTTCTTTACAGGATTGTTCTAACTCACTCGCAGTAGCCGACAGCATCGGCGCAGTTAAGTTAGCGCTGGTGCCCTTTAATCGGTGTGCGATCTGCTGCAAAGTGGTTCGATCATTGGCCTCGATGGCGATAGTACTGGCAGTTAGGTCGGCTAACAGTTCGCTGACAAACATCTCCAGCAACGAGCAAACCCCGTCATGATTACCCCCCATCAGCTCGGTGAGCGCAGCAAAATCAATAGGAAGCGTGGTGGTTTGCATCGACTTTAGTCGACCCAATAGCTCGGCCCTAACGAGCGGCATCGCGGCTGCTTGAGCACGCTAATAACCCGCGTAGTCATCGCGGGCAAGGTTTTCAAAACGGGTAAATTCACCCTGGAAAGCAAGCCGGCACGTGCCGATAGGGCCATTTCTCTGCTTGCCAATAATGATCTCCGCAACCCCTTTGTCTGGAGAATCTTCGTGATACACCTCATCACGATAAATGAACATCACCACATCCGCGTCTTGCTCGATCGCACCAGATTCACGTAAATCTGAATTAACCGGCCGCTTGTTCGGTCTTTGCTCGAGGGCTCTATTGAGCTGTGACAGTGCAACGACCGGGCAGCGGAACTCTTTAGCGATCGCTTTTAAGTTACGCGAAATTTCCGAGATCTCTGCGGTACGGCCTTCGTTGGAACCCGCCACCCGCATCAACTGGAGGTAATCGATCATGATCATGGCAAGATCACCGTGCTCTCGCGATAATCGACGCACACGTGACCTGACTTCGGTTGGCGTCAGCGCCGGCGTATCATCAATAAAAATCGAAGTATCCTTGAGTTTGGCCATCGCCGACGACAATTTAGGCCAATCGTCTTGCTGCAATTTTCCCGTGCGAACGCGGGACTGATCAATTTTACCCAGTGAGGACATCATTCTAATGACCAGCTGCTCGGCTGGCATCTCCATCGAAAAAACAACAATCGGCTTTTCTGTATGAGCTGACGCATTCTCGACCAAATTCATCGCAAAGCTGGTTTTACCCATCGACGGTCGACCCGCAACAATCACTAAGTCTGAAGGTTGTAGTCCCGATGTTTTTTTATCCAAGTCGATAAAACCGGTGGTGAGGCCCGTAATATCGCCTCCCGTGTTGTAGAGCTCCTCAATACGCTCCAACGCGCCGGAGAGCAGCGGAGCCATACTTTGAGGACCTCCTGATTTGGGGCCGCTCTCAGACACGGTCATGATCAGTCGCTCGGCCTCATCGACCAATTCATCCGCGCTACGTCCCTCAGGGTTAAAGCCCGCGTTGGCAATGTCTTGCGCTGCATCAATGAGTTTGCGAAGCAGCGCTCGCTCCCTGACGGCGCGGGCGTAAGCGCTAACGTTGGCCGCCGTTGGCGTCTGCTCTACGAGGTCGGTTAGGTAGGTATGGCCCCCAGCCGCGTCCAGCTCGCCGGTAGCCAGTAATCGGTCGGCAACCGTAATGACGTCAATCGGTTCATTCCGATCCACCAGCAGTGCGATCTGGCGGAAAATAGCGCGGTGCTCCGGACGATAAAAATCGTTGGCGTTCACTTGCTCAGCGATCGCGTCCCAGCTTTCCGGCGCTAGCAGAATACCGCCTATCACCGAGCGTTCCGCCTCGATTGACTGGGGTTGCATGCGGATCCGGGAAATATCCGGATCCTCAGAGGTGAACGAGTTCAAAACGCTGCCTTTTGTTGAGCACCATCGGCCGATCGCTGTGACACTGGCGCTCGTTGAGCGGGCCCGTCATCAGCCATCGGGCCGAATAGAGTACCTGTGACAACGGCAACGCGCCAGCAGATATCGGAAGTTGCGGGGCTTAATGCCCCGGCGGGGACTATTCAGCGATAATGTGGATTGCGACCGAGGTCGACACGTCCGCATGTACCTGAATCATAATCTCAAATTCGCCCAGTTCACGGATGGCGCCCTCAGGCAAACGGACTTCTGCCTTATCGACCTCACAACCGGCGGCGGTCAGCGCGTCGGCAATATCGCGGGTGCCCACGGAACCAAATAACTTGCCTTCTTCACCAGCGGTGGCCGCAATCTCAATGGCCGTTAACGCTGCCAAGGCATCGCCTCGCGCTTGCGCTGCGGCGAGGGTCTCGGAGGCGGCTGCCTCGAGCTCTGCTCGGCGCGTTTCAAATTTAGCGACGTTATCTTCTGTTGCAGCGACCGCTTTTCCCTGAGGGATCAGAAAATTGCGACCGTAACCCGGTTTCACGTCAACCGTGTCGCCGAGACCACCGAGACTACCAATATTTTCCAATAATATAACTTCCATCATTTCTTCCTCTGTTAACCGGCAATGCGGTCGACCTTCTTCAATTCATAACCGACAGTGTCAGTCTCCATCGGGGCCTTGACCGGCAGATCGGCTCCACCTACCCCTGACATCGGCAAAGGTGTCGATCACGACACACCCCACCCACAACCACTTCACTGGATCGAGTACGATCCACAGTGCATACATCAGAGCCAACCAAGTGACCCCCTTGCCCGCCCGCTTCGCAAAAGCATGAAGCAGCGAGAACCCCACAATAGTGAGGGGCAACACAACCACCGCGCTCCACACTCGCCAGTCAGCGCCCATCCACCAAAGGATCAGTGCCGCGCTGGCCATCAACAGCACCGCGCCAACCGGTAGCCGTAATGCGCGAAACTCCTCTCCGAACCCACCCGGGTTATAAAGAGAGGCCTGCCAATACCGCCCCAAAATCAAACTCAGCAGCGCGATCACCGCGTTGCCGGTCGCCAGCAGTGCCGCGACCTGAGGCACCGACACCCCGTTAAACACCATCTCCGCGGCCTCACCTTGGGCCAGTTCCTGCTCGAACTGCGCCAGCGCCTGATTAAAGGTCGCGACTAACTCCTGTAAAAAAACACCATTGAACAGTGTTAAGGCAGCGCCACCGAGTAATGCTAGGGGCACACTTGCCATCACAGCCAAGGATAGACTGACACTTTCTCGCAAAATGACCGCCAGACTAAACGTACCCAGCAATAACAGTACGCTTCCCGTATCACCGCTGATTGCAGCGATAATAATGGCGGGCAAGATTGCCCACAGTGTCAGCCAGCCGCCGGAGGCCGAACCGTTTCTTAACGTGACCAGTGCAATGGCTGCCGCACTGACCCAGCCAAATAACAAACTCCCCGACCCCAGTACCGCGACGCCTAGTGCTTGCCACCGGCCGCGCATGATAAATTCAGCGAGGCCGCGCATGGTTAACGCTTAATTGTGCGCGTCGGTATAAGGCAGTAACGCAAGATATCGCGCGCGTTTAACCGCCGTCGCCAGCTGTCGCTGATACTTCGCCTTGGTGCCCGTGATGCGGCTCGGCACAATTTTTCCGGTCTCTGATACATACTGCTTCAACGTGTCGAGATCCTTATAATCAATCTCCTTCACACCCTCAGCGGTAAAACGGCAGAACTTTCGTCGTCGAAAAAAACGTGACATAGCTTATTCCTCGCTTGCTGCTTCTGAGTCTGCTGCCGGCTCGGCAGCTTCTTCAGAGGATGAATCCGCAGTATCTGCTGTCGCAGCTGCTTTACGCGCATCGTTATCGTTGCGTTCCTGATATCGCGCCTTACGCTCTTTGTCCTCACGCTCGGCTTTCATGAGCAAAGACTCTTCTAATACCGCTTCGTCGCGTCGGATGACCAGGTTACGAATGACGGCGTCGTTGTAACGGAAGGTAGTTGTCAACTCTTCCATGGCCTCGTTAGTGGCCTCGACGTTCATCATGACGTAGTGCGCCTTATGAATTTTATTGATGTGGTAAGCCAACTGCCGTCGGCCCCAATCTTCCAGGCGATGCACCGTGCCGCCATCTTTTGTGATGACAGCGCTATAACGTTCAATCATTCCGGGGACTTGTTCAGACTGGTCCGGATGGACCATGAACACAACTTCGTAGTGTCGCACTCGCGTACTCCCTATGGTTAAAGCCACCCACGCTGTGGTGTGGCAAGGAGGAAAGGCCTTAATCGGCCCAGCCAAATTTTTGAGGTGCGGAGTCTACAAAGGTCACAACCGCTTTGCAAATGCCAAATTTGGGTGGCAAAACCGATACCGCGGCTCGCAGTCAACCGCGACGTTGCCGCACCGCCTCAAACAAACAAATACCCGCCGCGACCGACACATTAAGGCTCGATACCTCGCCCGCCATGGGCAAATGCACACTGTAATCGCACAACTCTTGGGTCAAACGCCGCATTCCCGACCCCTCCGAACCCAGCACTAGCGCACATGGACCGGCTAAATCTTGTTCAAAAAGTGTCTCGGTGGCATCGCCACTGGTGCCCACAATCCAAATACCTGCTGCTTTGAGCGACTCGATTGTCCTCGCCAAATTCGTGACTCTCAGCCACGGCACCGATTCAGCGGCACCGCAAGCCACTTTGCGCACCACCGCGTTGACGTCAGCACTGCGATCTTTGGGGAAAATCACCGCGGTTACCCCCGCGGCCTCGGCGCTGCGCAAACAAGCCCCTAAATTATGGGGGTCAGTAACCCCATCGAGAATCAGTATGAGTGGCATCACGGCCTGACCTACCAAACTCAGTAAATTTGCCTCGCTCATCCCCTCGTTACTGTCAGCAGCAGTCGAATGCAATACCGCCACCACTCCCTGGTGGCGACCATCAACCCGCTCGTCTAGGGTATGCCGTGGACACGGCTCCGCGGCAACGCCTTGATTCTGTGCCAATGATCGTAGGGCCTGCATGCGCTTGTCATTGCGGTTCGACTGTACAAGAACCTGCTTGACTCGCTTCGGGTCGAGCCGAAGGAGACTCTCCACGGCGTGATAACCAAATACCGTCTCTTCCATTGATCAGCGCTCTTTGCGCGAACTGCTGGCTCGTTTTGACGATTTAGCAGTGGCCGACTTGCCTGTCTTTTTGCGGCCTTTCGGTTTTTTCGCCGCACCGCCGTCCTTCACCTTTGCCTGATCCGATGTGGCTTTGCCGGACTTCGCCTTCCTCGACTTGTTTGTGTTGGATTTAGCCTTATTAGATGTGGCCTTGCTCGACGCTGACTTGCTCGGGTTCTCACTTCCAGTTTTTTTGCGGGCCTGGCGCGCCTTCTTAGGTCCTTCGCCGCTGGCCTTTGTCTTTTTATCAGCCTTACCTTGCTTGCGCGGCCCCGCACCGGTAGCCCGTTTTGGGCTCGCGCCGTCGACTAATTCGAGGTCAATTTTGCGATCATCTAAATCAACGCGGGCGACCTTAACGGCGACCACGCCGCCCAGTTGAAAAACCTGACGGGTTCTCTCACCGACCAGACGCTGTTTGGCTTGGTCAAAATGATAATAATCACCGGGCAGCGCGCTCACATGCAGCAGGCCTTCGATGTACAGGTCGTGCAACTCGACAAAAACGCCGAAGTTTGTCACGGCCGCAATCACCCCAGAAAAAGCGTCGCCAATGCGATCCTTCAAAAATTCACATTTGAGCCATGCATCCACCTCACGCGTCGCATCATCCGCACGTCGCTCGGTCATCGAGCACTGCTCACCCAGCGCCAGCATGGCAGCCGTGTCGTAGGGATAAATCACTTCGCGCCGCAGCCCCTTGGCGCCGGCGACGCGGCTCACGTGTGCACTCTTACTGCGACCTCGAATCACCGATCGGATAGCACGATGCACTAATAAGTCAGGGTAACGGCGAATCGGCGACGTGAAGTGGGCATAGGCCTCAAAGTGAAGCCCGAAGTGGCCGCCATTATCTGGTTGATACACCGCCTGCGAGAGGGATCGCAACAGCATGGTTTGAATGACCTGAGCATCATCCCGACCTTCAACTGTGCTCAGCAGTGACTGATAGTGCTCGGGGGTGGGTTTCAGACCGCCCGGTAATTCGAGGGTCAATTCGCCCAAAAAGGCACGCAAGTTCTCTAGCTTCTGTGCACTCGGGCCCTCGTGCACACGAAACAACGCAGGCTGCTCGGTTGACTCCAAAAATCGGGCGGTAGCTACATTAGCAACCAACATACATTCTTCAATCAGCTTGTGCGCGTCGTTACGGTAAACCGGCTCAATCGCGGCGATCTTGCGCTGCTCATCAAACACAATACGGGTTTCTTGCGTATCAAAATCGAGCGCGCCGCGTTGGTCACGAGCGCCACGCAGTACCTCATATAGACGATAGAGCCGAGCGATATCGCCGTAACGCTCAGCGGCCACATTGGGGCTTTCGCCGTCGGCAAGCACCGCGCCCACATCCGTATAAGTTAAGCGCGCATGCGAATGAATCACTGCCTCGTAAAAAACGTAATCGACTAACTCACCCTCTGGCCCAATTTGCATGTCGCAGACCATCGCCAATCGATCCACTCGGGGTTTGAGTGAGCACAAGCCGTTCGACAGAACCTCGGGGAACATGGGCACCACCCGCTCGGGGAAGTAAACCGAATTCCCTCGATGACTGGCTTCTTCATCCAGTGCACTGCCCACTGGCACATAATGCGAGACATCGGCGATGGCGACACGGAGCTGAAAGCCACCCTCTCGCGCTTCACACCACACCGCATCATCAAAATCTCGCGCGTCTTCCCCATCAATCGTGACAAAGGGCACATCACGCAAATCGACTCGATGCTGTTTATCAGCCTCAGCGGGCTCTTCGCCCAGTGTGCCGGCCTCTCGCAGGACCTCGTCCGGCCATTCCCAAGGGATACCATGAGCGCGGATGGCCACATCGATCTCAAGCCCGGGATCAAGATGATCACCGAGCACTTCAACCACCTTCCCTTTGGCACCCAACGTTGCTGAGGGGTAATCGGTCAACTCCACTGAGACCAGTTGACCGTGCCGCGCGCCGCCCTTGCTGTTAGGCGCGATTAAAATGTGGTTTCGGATGCGCGTATTGTGAGAAACCAAAAAGCCAATACCGCCCTCTTCCATATAACGACCCACTACCTGGGTATGGGCGCGACTCAGCACCTCCACGATTTGGCCCTCGGCTCGGCCGCGGCGATCTACCCCCGCTATGGCCACTAACACCTCGTCGCCATCGAAAACCTGATACATCTCTCGAGCGGACAGGAATAAGTCGTCACCCTCTTCCTGTAACGGACGGGCAAAACCATAGCCATCGCGGTGACCCATCACGCGGCAATGCAATAAATCCATTCGTTTAGGCACACCATAAGCGCCGCGCCGCCCAGAGATAAGCTGCCCATCTCGCTGCATAGCCCGCAATCGTCTGCGAAGCGCGTCGAGGTCCCGTTCCTCCTGCAACTCGAGCTGCTCAGCGATGACACCAAATTTCATGGGGGCATCCGCCGCCTCGAGCACACCCAATATGATCTCCCGGCTAGGGATCGGGTGCGCGTACCGGTCCTGTTCCCGTGAGGCATAGGGATCCGTAGGAGGCTTGTTCATTTGGTCTTTACGGCGCGGTGCCAAAGGATTTCCGGAAGGCCCTTATCAGAGCTCCTGATGCGTGAGCCCTAATTGTACGCCTCTCGAAGGCGCTAATCTGCCAAAAACCGATCTTTTAGTGCGAGGATCTCAGTGCGCTCAGCAAGGGCCCCTAAGGTCGTTCGCATGGGAAACAGATACCCTTGAAAGCACCGCATGGCGGGGGACTGGCCGGAGTAGTCGCCTGCGAGTCCAATGCCGCCCTGACCGCAAAATTGACAGTCGTGGGGGGACGCAGTACGCTCCGCGCCCTCTGACTCAACAGAGTTTCCCACTGCCCAGGTGGTGAAATTGGTAGACACGCTAGCTTCAGGTGCTAGTGCTCGCAAGGGCGTGGAGGTTCAAGTCCTCTCCTGGGCACCATTTCTGATCCCGCATTCCCACTGGCACTGTAACGCCACGGACGTCGCAGGCGCTGCCACACCACAATTCGTAATGGGGCCATAGGGCAAGCGCATCGAGCGCGCCCTCCGCGAATAGCTCATCCCCCAAAGATGACTTCGTGCATCAAGCGCCCCGGCCACAACGTGAAAAGACCCGTCACGAGGAGGGCGAGCACATAGAGCTGCACCATCCACCTCTGATGTTGACGGATATTCCCCACGCGCGCGTGATACACCGCAATGGCTAGCGCAAGCAGCGTCCACACACTCAGCAGATGAATCGGGCTAAACCCGCGCCACGTTTGAATCGCACTGATAAAAAAAGAAGAGACGGCCACGTAGATCATCAATGTTACCCAGAGCCATCCCAGTAGCCGATGCGCGGACGTGCCTTTGGCTAGGACTAGCTGGGCGCCCCCAATGAGCACCGCAAGGAGTGCCAACCCAGTGTGGCTGGGTATTGGCATTGCGGCGCTAAATAATCCGCTCATTTTTAAATCTCAAAAAGGCAGTCACATCAGCTGTCTTTAACCTCTGCGGTCGTGTCTTTAGCTTGGGTCGGAACTTGATCCCGATCGCTCACGCCGGGCTCTTTGGGCCGCTTGGACACCATCCACCGATTGATCATGATCATGCAGGTCATCACCACTGCGACAAAACCGAGCGTAAACAAAATGAAAAACATACCCATCTACCCTCTGGTTCGTAATCGAGCTGCCCAACTCCACTGTAGCACCACACTGCTGAAAAAAGCCCACTTGAAGGCCGCAGGCTCACGGCGGATCCATTCAATCCACAACCGGGTCGCCCGCAGGCAGACGTCTCAGACACTGGCTCCTAAGGCGCTACGGGGCAGGTGCTGAAAATGCGCCAGCAAACTCTGCAACAAACGCAGCAAAGGGCGTGGGTGGGGTGTCGAGCAAGTCCGCCACCGCAGTGGTTTGCTCGTCGAGAGACCCCGCCGCGATCTCACCAAATAATTCGCACACTGCATCCAGTTGCCACGGTGATTGAATAAACTGTCCAAGGACCTCGCGAAACGCGTCTGGCGTCTGCTCAATGTATTCAATACTCCGTTGCAAGACCGTACTCATTTGTTCGGCCACATCGTGAAAGTTCAACAGCTCAGGACCGGTGAGACGATAGATTTGCTGCTCATGACCCCCTTCGGACAATACGAGCGCCGCGACCCGTCCAACATCGCGAGCATCAATCATCGCAGTGTTAGCGCGCCCCAGAGGGAGCGCGAAGGAGCTTGCTCGACTGACAGACGCGGCATACATCAGCATATTCTGCATATAGTAATTGGGACGCAAAAAGGTCCAGTCCAGATCCAACTCTGCAATGGTTTGTTCAGTCTCAAAATGATTTTTGGGTAATGCCGCGGTGGCGTCAGGAGCCGCCTCCATCGACGAAACTTTGACCAAGTGCGCCACACCCGCCTCAGCAGCCACGGTGGCAAAACCTTGTTCTAGCTCGGCCTGCTCGGGATGATTCCCCATCACGATGAGCGCTCGGGTGACACCCTGCAGAGCACGCGCCACTGAATCCAGATCGGTGAAATCGCCCACCGCTACCTCGACACCGTCGCCCGCATGCTCGAACTTATCGGCGTCACGCACAAAGGCCCTAAACGGCACGCCTTTACTCAGTAACTCAGTCGCTGCGGCTTTGCCAACTCGGCCTGTTGCCCCGGTCAATAAAATCATAGCGCCCTCCTGAGTCATCAATATGGTGTCTGCTTTTGCACGCTAGCGATCCGTGGGCAAGCAGCTTCTGAGACCATCATACAAGTAAAGTTGGGGTCATTAGCTGTCGTGGTCAATGTTTTCAATCAGCGCGCCACTACCGTTCAGTGCGCGCTGTGCCCAAGCGCAACGTCGTGCTCGATGACCCACAACTGTGATAGCGTCTCCGCAACGCAATAATGATGGACGCAATGGTCGCTTGATATGCCTCAGGGACTGCGCAACAACACAACGGCAACGCCACTCGCTGCCACTGTTGAACCAGAGCGCCCATCACGGTGACAGTGTCCGGTTTGGCGGTTCGCGGTCGCGCCGGCTTTTCTCGCTGCGGACGTTATCGCTATTGGCTAAGACGTCGCTGGAACAGCGACCTACCGCAGTGCACGTTTATCGGGCTCAATCCCTCCACCGCCGACGCCCGCACTAATGATCCCACCTTGCGACGCTGTATTAATTTTGCCGACCAATGGGGTTATGGCTCCCTCTTGCTGGTCAATTTGTTTGCATTGCGATCGACGGACCCTCGCGCGTTACGCTTATCTGCCGACCCACAAGGCCCGCGCGCAAATGAGTGGCTGCGCCGTGCTTCGCGGGAGTCGGCACTGGTGATTGCCGCATGGGGTAATGGGGGTCACCTGCTCGATCGCGCCAACCGCGCGTTAGTGTGGGTTGAAAACCCGCACTGTTTGGGCATCACGGCCAGCGGCATGCCCAAGCACCCTCTGTATTGCCCGAAAACCAGTCAACCCCGTGCCTGGTGCGAACCACCCCACTGGTCATAAGCGCCAGCGAGACAAGCGGCGCGAGGCGGTAACAGCCCGATCCAATAGTCTTTTCAAACAGATTACTGACAACCAGCGCGTTCACTAACGGCGCTTCCGCCCGCGACGCAGTCGCTAACCAATCACTTTCGGTCGATAAACTGGCGACGAGACTAAATTTCGATATGCTAAAGAGCTGGGGTAACGGATTACTCTGACCTCATCCCATCGAGGACCACTCATTGAACAAGGATGTTGATATGGCCACTAATACTGCTAATACGCACGCCACTCGCCGCACTGATCTCCCACTGACTGATCTTCCGCTGACTGATCTTCCGCTGTATGTGCAACAAATACCGCACCCCGTAACGCAACCGGCGGCCCACGCATCACAACACACACCACAACACACACCACAACAGGCGGCACCGCACTCACTGCCGCGCGGAAGCCGCGCCCCCGCCGAGTGGCCCCTGTCACTCCTCGAGCAACGGCGGCGCATACCGAGACCAAACGTGCCCGTTACCTTATCCATCGCAATCACCAACAAAGCCCCTCACGAGCTATCGCGAACCACCCTAACCGTTATCGATCTATTGCTGAGCGGTGACCTGTTGCGATTACGCTCTGAGGAGGTAGCCGATACCTTACATATCAGCCCCACCACATTGCGCCGCCGGCTGCGTGCCGATGGGACGCACTACCAAAGCATTCTCGATCACATTCGTCGGCATCGTTGCACGCTGCAGCTCGAAAAAAGATGGCTTCCCGGTAAGTGCGTTGCTTGGGAGCTGGGGTATGCCGAGGTGAATAGTTTTTACCGAGCATTCCGGCGCTGGACCGGGCATAACTACAGCGATCTAAAACGGCTGTATTTATAGCTCACAGCCGATCAATCTTCTGTTCGCGCTGCGAAGTACCCCAAGCGATCATAAACCCAGTATCCGACCCACTCGTGAATCGCCTGGGTGGAACGGCCTAACCGCTCTACTGTTGGTAGCCAACCCGGGACAGGGCCAACTCGCAGTGGCATTTGATGGTCGGTTGCCACCGCTGTAACGGCAAAGCCTTGCGCCACAAAGACCGCCGATGCACGACGCATATGGCTGGCACTGGTGACTAACAAAATGTGCTGGATATCGCGCGGCTGCAATAACGCGTAGGTTTGTTGCCCGTTCTCTCGCGTGTTTCGGCTCTCCGATTCTTGCACCAAGGCATCACGAGACAGTCCAATATCAGCAAGCTTTTCAGCCATCAAATGCGATTCAGGTAACGCTCCCTCTACCCGTGTTCCGCCGGAGAGCACCAACAGTGGCGCTTTATCAGCGAGATATAAGGTAGCGGCGCGCCAGAGACGATCTGCGGCATGATTCAAATCGCCGTCCCGGCCAAAGCGGCTCTCACCATTGATCGCCCCCCCCAGCACAACGATCGCTTCGGCCCGCGGCAGTTCCTCGTCCGTAAATGCCGGGTATGCCGCCTCAAGCGGCGTCATCAGCGTACTCGCACCCCACTCTGTTGAGCAGAAGTAAAGCCAGAGCACCGCGCTCAGCGTGAGCAAACTGGCGAGGGTGTTGCCTCCCCGACGGCGCAATAATGCGGCCAAAACGAGACATAATAGAGTGAGGGAGAGCGGGTAAATCAGCAGAGTAGCGATGTTACTCAGCAATAACACGGGTCACTGACCAAAGGGGTGTCGCAAGACGATGGTTTCTTCACGATCGGGCCCGGTAGAAATAATATCGATGGGGGCACCAACCAGGTCCTCAAGACGAGCAATGTAAGCCCGCGCCGCCTCTGGCAGTGCATCAAGTGATTTGAGACCGACCGTCGAGTCGCTCCAGCCCGGTACCACCTCATACACGGGCGTCACACTGTCGTAATCGATCGCATCGATCGGATTGGCGACTGACTCCCCTGCCCCGTTGGCGTAACCAACACAAATCGCTATTTCATCGAGCCCGTCGAGCACATCGAGCTTCGTTAAACACAAACCTGATAAGGAGTTGATGTTCACCGCTGTGCGCACCGCAACCGCATCAAACCAGCCACATCGGCGAGCCCGACCCGTGGTGGCACCAAATTCATGTCCACGCTCTGCAAGTTGGGCACCGGTGTCATCAAACAATTCCGTTGGAAACGGCCCCGCTCCCACACGAGTGGTATACGCTTTGGTGATCCCGAGTACGTAATCCAGATAAAGCGGCCCAAAACCGGAACCGGTGGCAGTACCCCCAGCAGTGGTATTAGAGCTGGTCACAAACGGATACGTACCGTGATCGATATCGAGCAACGAACCTTGAGCACCCTCAAACAGCAAGCGCGCGCCCTTTGCGCGGTATTCGTGCAAGAGTGCGGTCACGTCTGCCATCATCGGCAGCAACCGCTCTCCGTGCGCCAGCGCTTCATCTAACACAGCGGGCAACTCCAATGTGTTGACACCGTAGTAATGCGCCAGAACGTGATTGTGATAATCGAGCACTTCTTCCAAAACACTCGCAAAGCGAGCCGGATCGCGGAGATCTCCCACGCGTAATGCTCGTCGCGCCGCCTTATCCTCGTAGCACGGGCCAATACCGCGACCCGTCGTGCCAATTTTTTGATCGCCACGGCGCGCTTCACGAGCTTGATCCAGGGCAACGTGATACGGCAGGATCAAAGGACACGCCGCCGAAATCTTCAGCCGATCGCGCACCGGTACACCACTCGCCTCGAGAGCATCCACTTCTTTCAGCAGCGCCTCAGGCGAGAGCACCACACCATTGCCAATAAGACACTGCACCTTCGATCGTAATACGCCCGATGGGATCAAATGTAAGACGGTTTTTTCTCCGTCAATCACCAGCGTATGGCCGGCATTATGACCACCCTGAAAACGCACCACTGCGTCAACCCGCTCGGTAAGCAGATCCACTATCTTGCCCTTGCCCTCGTCACCCCACTGAGTGCCGAGTATCACCACATTGTGGCTCATTCAGACACCTCATTCGCTGCTACGACAACCCATTCGCCTGCCTGATTTACCAACGACTCTACCCCGATCAGTTGCGTATTCGATTCCAGATCAACCATGACGATTCGTCCCGCTTCCCGCAGGGCCGTAATCTTAGCGAGCAGTGCCGGATCTTCTGACCGCGGCGCCACAATGGGACTCCTCTCAAGACTCGGGGGTGCTATCGCATCGACCAGCGCTTTCAAATCAATTGCAAATCCGGTGGCGGGCCGATCCCGCCCAAACACCGCACCAATATTGTCGTAACGGCCGCCCTTGGCAACCGATGACCCTCGCCCTTCTACATAGACGGCAAACACCAGACCAGTGTGGTAGCGGAAACCGCGCAGTTCAGTGAGGTCCACATAAATGGAGACCGCGGGGCAAACCTGCCGCACCCGCGCCACTACAGTGTCTAGATCATCGAGGGCCGCTAGAACAATCGGGTTGTCCGAAAACAGTGAGCGAGCCGTTTCAATGATTTCCGCAGAACCGTGAAGACTGGCCAGCTGAGTCAGTTTGGTGGCGACCTCAGGTGCCAACTGCGCTGCCAGCCGCTCGATATCGGGCGCTGACTTTCGTTGCAACGCATCGAATATCTGCTGCTCAATGTCTGCTTCTAACGCCAAGTCGGAGAACAAGGCGTCGTATATACCGATATGACCGATATCCAGCGTCAGTGGAGACTGCACCTGCGCCCGCTCAAGGGTCGATAACAACAACGTGACAATCTCACTATCAGCATCAGTCGAGGCGCTGCCAAAAAGCTCCGCACCTAACTGAATGGGGGCCCTGCCCCCGACGACAGCTTGCGGCACGCTCTGCAAGGTAGAACCGACGTAGCACAACCGCGTCACGCCATCCTCGCCCAAGCTGTGCGCGTCCATACGCGCCACTTGTGGCGTGATATCCGCGCGCACGCCCAGCATGCGTCCGCTCATACGATCACTGAATTTGCAGGTAACGAGATCCAGATCGGCACCAACACCAATCAACAGCGAGTCAGTGAATTCGACGAGCGGAGGGACCACGTACCGATATCCCCAAGTCTCGCAATGATCTAGCAACCTGCGACGCAAAGCTTCTAACCGACCGGCCCGTTCGGGCAACAACTCGTCGATACCCTCTGGCAGTAGCCAGCGATTTTCGTTGCTCATTGTGGAATTCCGTCAGGGCTGTTCTGTTGATATCACTCGGGAAAAGGATATCACAGCGAGATGCGGCTGAGTGGGGGGTGCGACGCACCCCCCCATTATTCACACCCTATTTACTCGCCAGCCTGCGGATTGCGGAGGTACTGGAAAAACTGGCTGTCAGGCTGTAACAGCATCACGTCACTGCCAGAGCCGAAGGTCTCTCTGTACGCTTGCAGACTGCGCACGAATGAGTAGAACTCCTTGTCCTGATTGAAGGCATCGGCATAAATTCGCGTGGCCTCAGCATCACCGTTACCGCGAATAATCTCCGCATCACGAAACGCGTTGGCCTCGATCACGGTCACTTCCCGATCGGCGGCTGCCCGAATTCCTTCTGCCAGCTCCTTACCTTCGGATCTCAGCTCGCGCGCTTCCTTTTCGCGCTCTGCGTTCATCCTTCGATAAACCGACTCCGACACATCGGGGGGCAAATCGATCTTTTTGACCCGCACATCGATCACCTCAACACCCAGCTCTTCGTTAGCCACCTCGTTGAGCTGCGCGGCAATGGCCAACATCAGTTCATCGCGTTGGCCAGATACCACCTCTTGGACCGTCCGGACGGCCACCTGGTTACGAAGTCCGTCGTTGATACGTTGCGCCAAAAGCCCCGCGGCTCGATTTTCTTCGCCGTTCGTCGCGGTATAGTACTTCGCAGTGTCCGTGACACGGAACTTCGCGTAAGAGTCGACAATGAGCGCCTTTTTCTCCTGAGTGAAAAATCGCTCGGGGCTGCTGTCCACAGTCAGTATGCGGCCATCGAACTTTCGCACATTGTTTACAAACGGCACCTTCAGGTGCAAACCAGGCAACAGATTTGGGTCCACCACCTCACCAAACTTGAGCAATACGCCACGCTCAGTCTCGCGAATGACGTAGACACTGTTCGAGAGTGTGACCAGCACAATTGCCAACAACAGACCTGCAAGAGTTTGCTTACTCATGATTAACGCCCTCCTCGTCGTGTTGCCGCAGCATCAAGATCACGACGCAATTGCTCAGTCACCTGATCAGAAATCTCGCGCATATCCCGCTCATTTATCCCATTACGGGACAGTGCACTGCGGGATTGACCCGCGTTGGGCACCATTTTATCTAGCGGGAGGTACAGCACGTTATTACCCCCCTCGACATCCACCATCACCTTGTTGGTGTTAGCGAGCACTTCCTGCATCGTATCGAGATACAGCCGCTCACGCGTCACATCAGGTGCCTTACGGTATTCCGTCAGTAACTGATCGAAACGCTGCGCTTCACCATCCGCCCTCGCGATAACTTGATCACGGTAAGCATTGGATTCTTCCAGCACACGCTGAGCGCCACCGCGAGCCTCCGGCACAATGCCATTAGCATAGGACTGCGCTTCGTTCTTAACGCGCTCTTCGTCTTCTCGCGCCTTGATCACGTCGTCAAATGCGCCTTGCACCTGAGCGGGCGGCTTCGATTCATCAATGTTGATCTTCGACACTTGTATGCCCGTTGTGTAGTCGTTGAGATATTGCTGCAGTCGATCGCGCACATCCAGTCCGATCGCAGCACGACCCTCTGTGAGCGCCAAATCCATGGTCGTTCCGCCTACCACGTGGCGCAGAGCACTTTGAGCCGCATGCTGCAATGAGACTTCAGGATCGCGCACCTGCAAAACAAAATCCTGCGGGTTTGCAATCACATATTGCACCGACATGCTGATTTCGACGATATTTTCGTCCTGCGTGAGCATGACTTCTCTCAGACCTGCCGCACGAACCTTAGTCGTATTGACCGTAATGACCTCATCGATCAGTGGCGGGTTCCATTGTAGACCCGGCGTTAACGTCGCGTGGTACTCACCAAAACGCAGTACGACAGCACGTTCTTGCTCATCGAGCTGGTAAAAACCCATCAGGCCCCACACCAATAACGCCCCACCAAAGACGACGCTGATCAATCCACCGGACAACCCGCCTTTAGCAGGTCCCTTGCCGTTACTGCCGCCGCGACCGCCACCGAACAAGCTCGCGAACTGCTGCTGCAACTTTTTAAAGGCTTCATCCAGATCGGGTGGTCCTTGATTGCCACCACCCCAAGGGTCGCGAGGGCCTTTATTGCCGCCGCCAGGCTCATTCCATGACATAAGTCGATTCCTCTTTAACGAGCCCCTAGTCTAACAAACCCCAGCAGTGGATCGGGGCTTTTGCTGACCAAAAAGCGTAATACCGCCTCAAACGTTGAGTCGGTGCCAATCTGCGAGTGGCAGCCGGACGTGCATTGTACTGCTGCCGTCTGATTGCCATTCTTCTTTTGAAACCGCCCCGAGTTCATACAGCGCCGATCTCAGGCGTGCCCGACTGGGGTCTAGCGCAATTTCCTGATCAAACATCGCCACCGATAACCGCTCGCGAATTGCCTCCAGTAACAGCGCCATCCCCTCGCCAGTCGCCGCCGAACAATACACCGCGGTGGGCGTTCCCGCCTCATTCCGCTCTATCCGAGGTGGCTGCTCCACCAAATCCAGCTTATTGAACACCACCAATTGAGGCAGGCCATCGGCCTTAATATCGCCCAGCACCGTCTCAACATCCTCCATCAAGACGGCTCGATCAGGGGCTGCAACGTCAACCACGTGGAGCAACAAATCGGCGTTAGCCGTCTCCTCGAGGGTCGCTTTAAAGGCCTCCACCAGCGTCGTCGGCAGGTCGGAAATAAACCCTACCGTGTCGGCGAACAGCACCGGGCCAAACTGCTCGATATCCACTCGCGCCAGCGTGGGGTCGAGGGTGGCAAATAACTTATCTGCAGCATAAACCTGTGAGGCGGTCACGCGATTAAACAAGGTTGATTTGCCCGCATTGGTGTATCCCACCAAGGACAGAATAGGCAACTCTGCGCGTCGCCGCGCACGGCGGCTCTGCTCACGCTGGTTACGCACCCGCTGCAAACGTGCCTGAATAGACTTAATCCGTGCCCGTAGGAGACGTCGATCGGTTTCCAGCTGGGTTTCACCCGGGCCACGCAGTCCGATACCCCCCTTTTGCCGCTCGAGGTGAGTCCAACCTCGCACTAAGCGGGTGCTCATATGCGTCAGCTGTGCCAGCTCAACCTGCAACTTGCCTTCGTGGGTGCGCGCGCGTTGAGCGAAGATATCGAGAATCAGTCCTGTGCGGGCTAACACTCTGCACGCGAGGACTTGTTCAAGATTGCGCTCCTGACTGGGGCTCAATGCGTGATTGAAAATCACCAACTCTGCCTCATGCTCACGGCACTTGGCGGCAATTTCTTCTAGCTTACCCTCGCCCACGAAGGTTCTCGCGTGCGGCACACGACGCGAACCCGACAGAGCGGCCACTGGATTTCCACCAGCAGACACCACCAGTTCTTCGAATTCGATGAGGCTTAAGTCCCGCTCAGCCCCCTCTAACTGGAGCTGAACCAGCACCGCACGCTCACCACCCCGGTGACGCTCAAAAAACATGGTTAGTGGGGACGTCCCGAACGGAACGCCGCGCAATCACTCCTCAGCAGAGGGGTCTTCATCCGCGGCCGGCAAGCGGATATTTCGCGCTGGCACCACCGTGGAGATCGCGTGCTTATAGACCATTTGTGACACCGTATTTTTTAACAACACGACAAACTGATCAAAAGACTCAATCTGGCCTTGTAGCTTGATGCCGTTGACCAAGTATATCGATACGGGGACTCTTTCCTTGCGTAATGCATTCAGATAAGGGTCTTGTAGGGTATGCCCTTTCGACATGGGAACTCCTTGTTATACCAACCAAAGCGGTGCGCTCTTCACGAAAAGCGCGTTACGGCCGCCAATAATGTGGCGACAAAAAACCCCACCGTAATGGAGCGGACGTATTCTACTACGATCTCACAGCCATCTAAAAGTTCCGCGCCACACTATTAATACACGTTAGCCAGTTTTCTCCATCTCCATCAGCCGTATCGACCTCGTCAGGCGCTGTCGACGGCGATTCTGTAGCCTCGGTCTTCACAACTTGGCCTGACGCGTCGGTCAGTAACCAAGACAGATCTGGCCAACTCCGCAGCCAAGTCAGCTGCCGCTTAGCAAGTTGGCGCGTCGCGGCCAATATTTTTTCGCGACACTCGTCGAGGGTGATCTCATCATTTAAGTGAGACCAAACCTGCCGATACCCCACCGCCCGCATCGAGGGCAAGTCCGTGTGCAGGTCACCTCGCTGATACAATGCTTGGACTTCTGCCACCAACCCCGCTGCAAACATCGCATCGAGCCTCGCCGCAATGCGGGCATGCAGCGTACTGCGATCCTCGGGGCACAAAGCGATACACTCATAGTCACCCGCATTGGTCGTCGTTTCACCACGCTGCCATTCACTCAGCGCCACCCCCGTGCCGCGGAAGACCTCTAGCGCTCTGCCAATACGTTGGCTGTGATTGGGGTGAATCTGCGCTGCTATTGTGGGGTCCACGTCAGTCAGTTGCTCATGCAATGCCGGCCATCCGCTCGTTTTTGCCTCGGCCTCTATGGTCGCACGGATGTCAGAATCGATTGCCGGAATTGGGTCGAGCCCTTGCACCAAAGCACGGAAATACAACATGCTCCCGCCCACTAAAATGGGTTTGCGCCCACGCGCCCGGATGTCAGCAATACTCGCTTTGGCGTCGCGGGCAAAATCAGCAGCGGTGTAAACATCGGCAGGATCACGAATATGAACCAGATGGTGCGGATAGTCTGGTTTGGCGGCCCCTATGGACAATCCGCGATACACCAACGCCGAATCAACGCTGATTAGCTCTCCACCCACGTGTTCGGCCAGCGCTTCGGCGAGTGAAGATTTCCCCGCGGCGGTGGGCCCCATCAAGGCCAATACTTTTTCCGTCATGATCAGCGGCCGCGCAGAAACAGCCTATCGAGATCAACCATCCCCTGCTGCACCCAAGTCGGTCGGCCATGATTACACTGCCCCGAGCGTTCAGTCTCTTCCATATCTCGCAGCAAGGCGTTCATTTCCGGCAACGACAATCGGCGATTAGCGCGCACCGAACCATGGCAAGCCATGGTCGACAACAGAGCATCCAAAGAGCTGCTGATACGATCGCTGGTGCCAAACATCAGTAGGTCGGACAGGACGTCTCGGACCAAGGCCTCTACATCACCATTAATCAATGCGGCGGGGACTTCACGAATAATCACCGACTCCTCGCCAGATGCATCGAGCAATAAGCCCAAAGCGGCCAGCTCGTCACTCTGCTCCATGGCAATAGCCGCCTCTCGATTGGATACGGCAACGGTTTGTGGGACAAGTAAGGGCTGTCGGGTAATGCCGTTGCTGTCGCGCGCCTGTTTAAGGCGCTCGTAGGTAATACGCTCGTGCGCAGCATGCATGTCGACCACTACCAAGCCATGCTGATTCTCCGCCAAGATATACACGCCGTGTAACTGAGCTATCGCGAAACCCAGCGGTGGGATGTCTGCCGGTTCGCCGGAAAACTCCGGCTGAGGACTCGATGAGGGTTGCGCCACGTTGCCTCGCCAACCTTGTGCCAAAAATGCAGGGCTTGGCGAGCCGGTGCCCCCCGCCGCAGGGGCCTCAAACCGATTGTGGTTGAACTCGGAAAAACCCCGGGTCGACGACAGACCTCCAATGGGCAATCCGATACTCGATTGATGCGGTGATTGTCCACTGTCGAGGGTTTCGCTGGTGGCCACCGATTGACCGGGTCGCACATCCGCAAGCGCACGCGATAAGGTGCCAAAAAGAAAATCGTGAACGGCGCGGCTATTGCGAAACCGCACCTCATGTTTGGTCGGGTGCACGTTCACATCAACGCCCGCAGGATCCACCTCTAAAAACAAAACAAAGGCGGGGTGGCGGCCGTGAAACAAGACGTCTCGGTAAGCCTGCCGAATCGCATGCGACACCAGCTTGTCGCGAATCACGCGGCCGTTGACAAAAAAGTACTGCAAATCGGCCTGACTTCTTGAGAACGTCGGCTCAGCAACCCAGCCCCACAGTCGTAAGTCACCCGCCTCGCGCTGAATAGGGACCGTGTGTTCGACAAATTCAGCCCCACAAATCTGCGCGACACGGCGCGCACGCTGCGCCTCATTCTCAGCGGCTGCGAGCTGCAATGTCTGCTTGCCATTGTGGCGAAGCGTGAACGAGACATCGGGTCGCGATAACGCCTGACGCTTGATCACCTCATAGACGTGGCCGTACTCCGTTTTGTCCGTCCGCAAAAACTTGCGCCGCGCTGGCGTGTTGTAAAACAAATCTCTCACTTCGAGCGTCGTGCCTCTGGGATGCGGCGCTGGACGCACCGTCACCGCCATCTCCCGACCTTCGCAGAGCGCTTGGTGGCCGAATGAGGAATCCTCGTCTTGATTAGCAGTCAGGAGTAACCGAGAAACCGATGCTATTGAGGCCAAAGCCTCACCCCGAAACCCCAGCGAGGCGACCGATTCTAGGTCTTCAATAGAATCAATTTTACTGGTGGCGTGTCGCGCCAGCGACAAGGCTAGATCAGACTCTGCAATGCCCAGTCCATCATCGCGCACCCGCAATAAGCGGACACCACCCGCCTCCACGTCAATCTCAACACGCTTAGCACCTGCGTCGAGGCTATTCTCCACCGCCTCTTTGACCACCGATGCCGGCCTTTCCACCACCTCACCCGCGGCAATTTGGTTCGCCAATCGCGGTTCAAGAATACGGATCGAAACCACTATGGTGCCTCCGGTATCACTAAGGTTTGACCAATGTAGATCACATCACGACTTAAGCCGTTAGTCGATTTAATGTCCGCAACGGGCACCCCAAATCGTTCGGCGATCTGCGAGAGCGTATCACCAACTGCAATCGTCACCTCGCGCCCTCCTTGCTCTCGCTGCCACGCCAACAGCGTCCCCGGTGGCGGCTGGCGCGCAAACCAGGTCTGTATGCCACGGCGGATCGCCCGCGCCATTTTATCCTGATAGGCCGGAGTGGCCAGTCGGTCAGCCTCTTGCGGATTCGAGATAAAACCGGTCTCGACCAATAACGAGGGGACATCGGGCGACTTCAGCACCACAAAGCCAGCTTGCTCGACCTGTTTTTTGTGCAGCCGGGCGACGCCCTCGATCTGCTGCAAGATCAACCGGCCCACGTTCAAACTGGTATCCAGCGTGCCCGTCATCGAGAGATCTGCCAATACCCCTGCGAGCATAGGATCCATCTCTGCCAATTGAACGCCGCCGACCCGATCTGCCTCATTTTCAGTATCGGCAAGATATTGTGCCGTGGTCGAGGTGGCTCCGCGCGTCGACAATGTGTAAATCGAGGCCCCTCGCGCGGAGGGTTCTCGGAACGCGTCTGCATGAATAGAAATGAAAAGATCGGCCTGAAGGGATCGTGCCTGATCTCGACGATTTTTGAGACTGACGTAATAGTCTCCAGTGCGAATCAGTACCGGCTTGAATCCGGGAATTTTCGCTAATTGCGCCTCAAGCCGGCGGGCAATCTGCAAGACAACCACTTTTTCACGCAACCCCCCCGGCCCGGACGCCCCCGGATCTTCTCCGCCGTGACCCGGATCAATTGCGATCACAATATCCCGGCGCGCATCCAGCGACTCGACCGACAGCACCGGCACTGGGGCTGTCACCGACACAGCCTTTGCCTCGTCAAATAAATCCACCACCACCCGATGGCCCGTTGACTCATTTGGCGGCAATAAAAATACTGACACGGTGACCTGCGCAGACAGATCAAAAACCAACCTAAGATTGCTGCCCTGACGAATGCCTGCGCGAACGCGCGCGATGGGAGTTTCTGCCAGAGGTAGCGCAGACAATGCCGTATTGAGCCGCGTATCGAACAGGTCGAGCACTAGACGATCCGGATTCGCTAACGTCAGCGTCTTAAAATCCGCCGCGTCGGAGAGATCCAATACGATCCGGGTATGATCCGGCGCACGCCATAAGCGCACTGCCTCCACCTCCGCAGACCAGGCCATAGGAGTTGTACTGATGGCGGAGAAGACCAGCGCAACACTCAGCAGAAGGCGGGCCCGAGACCGACCGCTGTTAAACCAGACGGGAGCACTCCCCTTGAGTGGCAACAACGTTTGAATGCAGCGGCGCGTCATCGTCGTGGCTGCCTGCGAGAGCATTTAGGCGGACCCCATCGCCATGAATACTCGCGATGGCACATCGACGCCGCCAACCTTACGTCTGCCCGTATCACGTGCGTCATCGTCTACGCTGCATCATGGGGCAAGGCAGCCAAAGCAGATGCCTCAACACTCATTAGCTTCAGCGTTCTTCCCGCCGCTTGCGGCAACAAGGTCAGGTCGATAGTGGGCGCCGGCAGCTCGCCCTCGGCACGCTCCGGCCATTCGATGAGCAACACTCCGCGGGTTGCGAGATAATCGTCTAACCCCAGATAAGCCAGCTCCTGCCCCCCACCGAGGCGATATAAATCGAGGTGAAAAACCGGGCCACCCAATACCTCCTCATAAGGCTCCACCAGCGTATACGTGGGGCTCTTGACTGAACCCATGTGCCCTCTTCCGCGCAGGAAACCCCGGCTAAAGGTAGTTTTTCCCGCACCCAACTGCCCACGAAGATAAATGACGGCTGGCGATGCAATCTGCAGAGCCAGGCGCTCACCAAAATCCAATGTGGCAGCTTCGTCGGCGAGAAAACAGCTGCCTGTGTGAGGGAGAGAGGGTGTCATAGAACAAGTGTACCGCGCCAAGCGAGTCATCTGTCACAATCTCGCTATGGAAGACGTTGTAAACATCGCCACTGATTCGCCAGAGAACTTGCTGGACACCATTCGTGGATGGGGCGGCGACTTAGGGTTTCAAGCACTGGGTTTCACGGGGATCGACCTCAACCAGCACAGTGACTATTTAGACAAATGGATTCAAGCCGGCTACCACGGTGAAATGGCATGGATGGCCCGCCACGGCGATAAACGCAGCCGCCCTGAAGTGCTCATGCCGGGCACTTGCACCGTTATTACCGCGCGGATGGACTATTTGCCCGAGGGAGCAGATCCCAGCGCCATTCTGTCGCAGTCGGATAAAGCCTACATCTCGCGCTACGCGCTTGGGCGCGATTATCACAAACTGATCCGCTCGCGGCTGGCGAAACTCGCAAAGAAAATTGAGACGCATTTGGGCGGTGGCCACTATCGCGCGTTTGTCGACAGCGCCCCGGTACTAGAGCGCGCGCTCGCGGAGAATGCGGGATTAGGCTGGATCGGTAAAAACACGATGTTATTAAACGACAAAGCCGGGTCATGGTTTTTCTTGGGCGAGATCTATACCGATATTCCATTGCCCAAAGACCCCCCTAAAACCGTCGAGCACTGCGGTAGCTGTCGCGCCTGCTTAGATGCCTGTCCTACCGGCGCTTTCGTCGACCCTTGGGTGCTCGACGCGCGCAAATGTATCTCTTATCTCACCATCGAATATGACGGTGTGATTCCCGAGGATTTGCGCCCCGCAATGGGTAACCGCATCTACGGCTGCGACGACTGCCAATTGGTCTGTCCTTGGAATAAATTTGCCCAAGCAACCAGCGAACCCGACTTCAGCCCTCGCCATCAACTCGACGCGATTGATCTGCTCGAGTGCTTTGCTTGGGACGAGGCCACCTTTTTAGAACGAACAGAAGGCTCCGCCATCCGGCGCATTGGGTTTGAGCGATGGCGCCGCAACGTTGCCATTGCATTGGGCAACGCCAAAACGACGGACGCCATTAAACAAGGCCTGCAGTCAGCGCTACCTGATGCCTCCGCTGTGGTGCGGGAACATATTCAATGGGCACTGGCACAGCATGAGTAACTGTTCACCGACTACCCTGATGACACGAGGGCGAACAGCGTTGCTAAACGCGCAAAAAGTGCTCGCGGTAGTGACGCAGTTCCTCGATCGACTCACGAATGTCCGCCAACGCTTGATGCGCTCCAGCTTTGGGCGCCTCGGGTAAGTCAGGCCTCCAACGTTGCGCGAGTATTTTCAGCGTGCTCACATCAAGATGGCGGTAGTGGAAAAAAGCGTTCAAATTGGGCAGGTAACGAGCCATAAAACGACGATCTTGGCAGATCGAATTGCCGCACATGGGCGACTGCCCGGGCCCTACCCACTCACTCAAAAACGCCACTGTCTTCGCTGCCGCCTCGTCCTCTGAAACCGTGCTGGCCAAAACACGGTCGACCAATCCAGAGCGCGTATGTGTGCGTGTATTCCATTCATCCATGGCTGCCAAAACAGCGGGAGTTTGACGAATGGCAATAACGGGCCCTTCTGCCAGTACCGTTAGATTCGTATCCGTGACAATCGTCGCAATTTCGATCACTCGATCTTGCTCGGGAATAAGACCCGTCATCTCCAAATCGACCCAAATTAAGTTGTGATCATCTACTGCCACGTACGTGCTCCTCTCACTGCTGGCGACCGAATGGCTGATCAGATCACCAAGCCATTCGGCATCAGGTGGCATACACTACCACGATGACAAAGCATCGCCTCACCGATCAACAAGCGCGCCGGGTAGCAGCGCAACGGACCCATTCTGGTTTCGATCCTAACGTTGAGGGTGAGGCGGGGGTGGTTATCGCGAGTTACGGAAAACAAGTGCTGGTGGAGCACGACGACCAGCAACGCACGCTGTGCCACTTACGTGCCCATCTGACTCCCCCCGTCGCCGGTGATCAGGTGATTTGGGCACCCTCTGAAGAGACAGGTGTTATCAGCGCCCTGATAGAGCGCCGCAATGTGCTCGAGAGACCCGATATTCGTGGTCGACTCAGACCGATCGCCGCCAACATTGATTTGATGCTGGTGGTGTTTGCACCGGAACCCGCTCCACAACCGCACCTGCTAGACCGCTACCTTGTCGCTGCTGCGTACATCGACGTAGAGCCAGTGCTGGTGCTAAACAAAGCAGATCTGATCACAGGTACCGCCCTAACAGACCAACTGGCGGTTTATGCAGCGCTGGGTTACCGAACACTCATAACGGATCACAGCATGCCGCATGCACAGGATCTGATGGAGGTAATCGGCGACGACACCCTGATACTGGTCGGTCAGTCTGGTGTCGGCAAGTCATCTTTAATACAGCGTCTCCTGCCCGATGTGGCCATTCGCGTGGGCGCGTTGTCTGTTGTCGCTGATAAGGGCCGGCACACCACCACCACTACGGAATTGTTCCCGCTCCCCCAAGGCGGACGACTGATTGACTCGCCAGGTGTCCGTGACTTTGGTTTGAGCCACTTACCGATCGAAGAAGTTGAGCGAGGCTTCCGAGAATTCCAGCCCCTTTTAGGCCACTGCCGTTTCCGCGACTGCCGACATCAGAGTGAACCGGGCTGCGCATTGCTTAACGCCGTGTCTGAGGGTGTCATTAGCCCGCAGCGCTTCGATAGCTACCTGCGCATTAGAGACGATCTGCAACCCGGCAATTAACGCAATCGAACGACGATATGACCGTATTAGAAACACCGCGCGCCATTATCCAGAGAGCGCTGCACGCACCTCGACCGCATCACCCGGAGCATCACACCAGTTGAGATCGGCTGCCTCGGTTACCAATACCACTGTGGAACCGAGAAAAAAGCGGCCCATCTCCTCTCCTTTTTCAAATGAAGGGGCTTCTTCGGCTGACCAAACGGATTCCCGGATAGCGCTGGCACCCGGTAGCTCTCTGCCTCCCCAAACGGTGGCGATACCGGCAACAATCATGGCGCCCACCAGCACTACAACAACACCTCCGTGATCGGTCTCAAAAAAACAAACCAAACGCTCGTTACGCGCTAACAAGCCTTCAACGCGCTGTACGGTTGCCGCATTAACGGAGAACAAATCACCAGGAACGTAGCGCGTTTTGACCAAGCGGCCACTGATCGGCATATGCACACGATGATAATCTCTGGGTGATAAATAAGTCGTCGCAAAACAGCCATTACGGTAACGATGTGCTTCTTCCACTGACCCCGCCAGTAATTCGTCCACACGGTAACGACGCCCTTTGGCCTGAATCAGGCTAGCCGCCTCAATATCACCCCGCTGGCTCAGTACGCCATCCGCTGGGTGACACCAATCCGCGGCAGCTAGCGGGCGGGCGTCCGCGCGCAGGGCGCGCGTAAAGAACGCATTAAAATCTGGAAATGCGGTCGCGTCATCACACTCGGCCACCGATAAATCAATGTCGTAACGGTGCATAAAAGCACCTACCAGCGCATTTTTGAGCCAGATGGGTTTCGACAGGCCCGCCAGCTTACCAATGGCACGCGAGAGCCAGTGCTGAGGCACAATAGCTTGCAGTACGATCATTACAGAAGTCATTGAGGTAGTGTACCCTAGAGCCATCCTTGTCAGTCATTTTAGCCATGCAAACAGCACACCAACGTTACTGCAATAGAGCCTCTCCCCTCTTGGCGCTGATCATTGCCTGCGCGCTGTGTAGCGGGGTTGTCAGCGCGCAAGATAGTGATCTAGAAGATGACATGAACTCGGTGGATGTCACGTCGGCACCAGAGGGCGACGCAAGCGATTCGGACAATGCTACCGACACAGAGATCGGGCCCGGTGACGAGGGCTGGATTGATGGAGGGCATGATTACGCGTCTCGCAAAGCGAACGAAATGACCCAGTGGGTCGATAACTTCTTTGGCAACGACGAGCGCGACCTAGAGCAAGCTGAATCGCGATTACGCCTACGCACCATTTATAACTGGGATGAGCGCCTCGATAACGAGGTTAAATTCCGTCTTGGGGGCAAAGTCAGCCTGCCGCAAATCTCAAAGCGACTCGATTTGGTCTTTCGCGGAGAGGACATGGACGACTTCAGTGATGATGGCGTCGAAGATCCTTCTGAAGACCGCATCGGCTTACAGTACCAAGTGGGCCCGCGAGACGAAATCCGCAAACACCGATTTGATGTCACGGTAGGCTTTGGCGGATCGGGCCCTAAGCCAGGAGTCAAATACCGCTATCAGGACGACTGGGCACGGGACGTCAGCTTTCGGTTCACACAACGGTTTACCTACGACCTAGGCGATGGCGGCTATGGCTCGTCCCGCTTCGTAGTCGATAAGGCGCTCCGCGAACGAGAACTGCTGCGCGCCTATACGCGTTTTCTCTATGGGGAGAAGACCGACGGCACCGAGTGGTCGACCAGCCTGTCTTATGCGCGCGGCTGGCAAGGCGACAGCGGCAGGGTGGGTGCAACCTGGCTATACGTTGGAGCAGATGGGCAAACCGAGCCTTACGATTTAGTGAAAAACTATAAGGTGGGTGCACGATTTCGCCGCCAAGCCATCAGGGATTTTCTTTTCTGGGAGATTGAGCCCAGCTACAACTGGCG
>CAJWWJ010000002.1 GCA_913048575.1 uncultured Halieaceae bacterium | reverse complement strand
TGAGTAGGCTATCGAGACTTTTTTGGTTAGTGGTCTCAAGCGTTTTTCCCGAGGCCGACAGGAGTTTTTGGCCGATGTTTTCTAGCTCTGCTTTGAGTGCAGTGCGAGAGGACTCTGCCCATTTAATTTGATTTTGATGGTTGGCTTCGCGTTCGGTGAGGGTGGCCGTTTGCGCGCTGAGGTCTGCCTGCAGCGTCGCCAGTGTTTGTTGTAACAGCGACAACTCCGCTTGAAGTTGAGCATTTCGTTCGTGAGCCACCGCGGTCTCAGTGGCCTGTGCGGTCAGCATCTGTTGGGCCGCGGTTAAGTCTGCCCGTCTTTTTTGTAGCGCCATAAGGCACAGTGCCAAGCCAACACTGACCGCGGTGGCTAGGCCGGCCCAAAACAACGCGTCAGCGCTCATTCTGAGCCCGAGGACAACAGTGCTAAATCAGCCAGCTGTGTGAATGAAGATCGCAAGGTGCCCAGCAACCGTAACCGGTTAACTCGCTCGGCGGGGTTCTCGGCGTTCACCATGACTGACTCGAAAAAGTCGTCCACCGGTGCCCGCAACGTTGCCAATTGCTCTAGGGCGGCGCGATAGTCTCGCTCGGCAATCAGCGGTGTCAGCGCCTGTCCTGCCTGAGTGACCGCGTTGAGGAGCGCGTGCTCAGCCGGCTCCTGAAAGAGTGATGAATCGGGTGGCGCGATATCTTGCTCGTCGGATTTAGCAAGAATATTCGCCACGCGCTTGTTGGCGGCCGCCAGCTGTTGGGCTGTGTCGGTTTCGGCAAATGCGGCCAGTGCTTTGATCCGCAGATCGATATCGTGAAGCTGCCGCGTTTCTACCGCCAGTACGGCGCGCACCACGTCTACGTGAATCGATTGGCTTTCGTACCAGTTATCGAGCCGCTCTAGGAGGTATTGTAAGACCTGATCAGCAGTATCGGGTGCCAACGCTGCCTTGTGGTGAGCGCAGGCACTTTCTAGCAAGTTATCGAGTGCTATCGGATGATCACACTCAATCAGCATCCTGATAATCGCCAATGCTGCGCGCCGCAGTCCAAAGGGGTCTTTAGAGCCTGTCGGCGGCTGACCGATACCAAAAATACCCACTAAGGTATCAAGGCGATCGGCTAAGGCCACTGCCGTTGCTTCGGGAGTGGCGGGTAGGGCGTCGCCAGCAAACCTGGGGTAGTAATGCGCTTCTATCGCGTTGGCGACACGATCAGGTTCGCCGTCGTGCCGAGCGTAATGTGCGCCCGCGATACCTTGTAGTTCAGGAAACTCCAGCACCATCTCTGACACCAGGTCGCATTTGGCGAGCGCTGCTGCCCGTGCGGTGATACCGGGGTCGGCGTTTGTGGCGTTAGCCAATGCTGCCGCTAACGTTTCCATGCGATGCGTCTTGTCTAGCAGGCTTCCCAGTTCGCGCTGAAAGATGACACTGCTTAACCGCTCTTGCCTTGATGACAAGGTCGATTGTTTATCATTGGCAAAGAAAAAAGCAGCATCGCTGAGTCTGGGTCGGATCACGCGCTCATTGCCCGCGATGACCTCTGAGGGTTGTTGACTCTCGATATTGGCGACGGTGATAAACGCAGGCAGTAATGCGCCAGTCTTTTGATCCGTGATGTGAAAATATTTTTGGTGTGTTTTCATCGCGGAAATCAATGCTTGAGCAGGCACATCAAGGAAGCTTTTATCAAAGCTGCCGCGGAGTGCGACAGGCCACTCAACCAGACCGGTGACCTCATTGAGCAATTCCTTCGATAAGGCGACTTGCTCTCCCGTGCCCTGAAGCTGAGATACCTGTTCAGCGACTCGCGCACGGCGCTCGTCTACATCTACTATCACTTTTGCTTGGTGCAGTGCGGCTTTATAGTCACTCGGTTCGGCAATACTGACAGCATGGTTAGCGTGAAAACGGTGGCCCCTGCTCTCCCGACCGCTGTGTCGTCCAAATAACTCGAGCGGAAGGGTGGCTTTCCCCAGTAATAGCACTAGCCATTGCACAGGCCTTAAAAAATCATACCGGGTGCGTCCCCATCGCATCCGCTTTGAGACAGGTAGTGCGTTGACAGCGGCGCTGACAATCTCTGGAATCACTGACGCCGCTTCGACGCCAATTTGAGCAATGTTGGCGACAATCCGTTCAACACCTTGCTCCTCCTTTATCAACAAGGCATCTAGGGTGATGCCTTGTTTTCGGGCGAATCCTTCAGCCGCTTTGGTCCAATCTCCTTCTTCGTTGCGAGCGGCAGAGACAGGTGGGCCAACCACCGTCCGCTCGATGTCAGGGCCTTTGAGGGTGACATCACTGATCAATACCGCCAGTCGGCGCGGAGTGGAAAAACAACGAGCATCAGTAAAAGGCAAACCTTGCTCTGTTAAGCCGTTCGCTATGCCCGCTGACAGTGCGGTCACGAGTTGCTCAATGTCTCCGGCGGGCAGTTCTTCTGTTCCCAACTCAAAAAGCAGATCAGCTGTGCTCATGCGGCAGACTCCTTCACAGCGTCGAGTTGTGCCAATGCTGCGGCGGCGAGATCAGGATCTGCCTGAGGAAAACCGAGAGCGGCTCTCGCCGCAACATAGGCCTGTGATGCCGCCCGCGCCAGCGTGCGGACTCGCAGGATATAGCGTTGCCGTTCGGTCACGCCGATAGCATGTCGCGCGTCCAGCAAATTGAAGGTATGTGAGGCTTTCATCACCTGCTCATAGGCGGGTAGGGGCAGTTGCTTGTTGGCTAGACGGATTGCTTCTTGTTCATAAAAAGCGAACTGAGTAAATAAGTTATCAACATCGGCTTCTACAAAATTAAATACCGACATTTCCACCTCGTTTTGGTGATACACATCACCATAGGTGACGGGCCCTGCAGGAGTCTCTGCCCAGATCAAGTCATAGACTGATTCGACCCCTTGCAGATACATGGCGATTCGCTCGATGCCATAGGTGAGCTCGCCGGTCACTGGGTAGCATTCTAGCCCGCCGGCTTGTTGAAAATAGGTGAACTGGCTGACTTCCATGCCGTTCAACCAGACTTCCCACCCCAAGCCCCAAGCGCCGAGTGTGGGTGATTCCCAGTTATCTTCAACGAAGCGTATGTCGTGTATGAGGGGGTCTACGCCCAGCGCATAAAGACTGCCCAGGTAAAGGTCTTGGAAGTCCGGTGGTGACGGCTTCATAACAACTTGAAACTGATAGTAATGTTGTAAACGGTTCGGGTTTTCGCCATAGCGACCATCGGCAGGCCGCCGGCTGGGCTGCACGTAAGCGGCGTTCCAATTCTCTGGCCCCAGTGCGCGTAAAAACGTGGCGGGATGAAAGGTCCCTGCGCCCACCTCCATGTCCAGGGGTTGTAGGACAACACAGCCGTGGCTGGCCCAGTAGCCCTGCAAGCGCAGGATAATATCTTGAAATGTCGGGGAACCCACAGGAAATAACCTAAAACAAAAGACAAGCATTAGTATAACTGCGTTGTGCGCGCCATAATAAGCTTTCCCCATGTGGATCTTACCGAGTTTCGGTATCGTTATGGCTGTGACATCAAAACCCGTTTGGTTGGAGTGGACGGTAGTCTCGCTTGTGAAAGTGTTGATGACTGTGACACGACTCATCCCGATACGTTGGTCACGAGCGCTGGGCAAAGGGGTGGGGCGCGTCCTATATCGGTTCAACGCACGAATGCGTCGCGTGGCGATTCGAAATCTTGAGTTGGCTTACCCTGATTGGGCCCCTGACAAACGGCGCGCCGTGGCTCGTCAAAGCGTGCAATCAACAGCAGAATTATTAACTGAAATTGGCCCGCTGTGGTCAGGTTCATGGTCGAAAACGTCTGCAATGTTAACCGTTGAAGGTATTGAGGCTGTCACCGAGCCGCTTGCCTCCGGTAGGGGCGTTATTGTGTTGGGCCCGCACTTGGGCAACTGGGAATTGTTAGGGATGCACCTTGCGACGCTGGGAGATCTTGTCGCGCTTTACGAACCCTTGGCCCTGAAGCGAGTGGACCGACTGGTGCATCGTGGTCGACAACGAACAGGCGGCCGGTTGGTTCCGACAACGCCACGTGGGATTGCCGAGCTGGTGCGCTCCGTCCGACGGGGCGGGATTACAGGGATATTGCCTGATCAGGTCCCCAAAGATGACAAGGCTGGGCTCAATGCCCCGTTCTTTGGTGTCGAGTGTTTTACCGCCACGCTGGCCTACAACCTCATTAAGCGATCAGGCGCGGCGGCTGTCATGGGTACAGTGCTCCGCACACCAACGGGTTTTCACGCGATATACCGTGCCACAGAGGAGGGTGTTTATAGTGATGACTCGCTGGAGGCTCTGACGGCAATTAACCGTGGGGTTGAAAATCTTATCGTCGGCAACGAAGCCCAATATCAGTGGCAGTACAAGCGTTTTCGTTGCCGTCCGCAGGGCCCAGTCGATCATTACGATTGGCTCAATTCACCGCTTATCGATGAGGGTAGGGTGTCGTCATGAACAGAATTATCGGTAAGTGCATAGCGGGCACCATTGGGTTTTTGGCCTTTGGTCCTGCCGGCTTATTATTCGGTTTGGTACTCGGCCACGCTTTTGATCGAGGTTTATGGCGCGCGCTGCAACTGTCCGGACCTGAAGCCGTTCCTATGATGCGGGCCCAATTTTTTGAAACCTCCTTTACCTTATTAGGGTTCGTTGCTAAGGCGGATGGGCGCGTTTCTGAAGCCGAGGTTGCACAGACCGAATCGTTATTCACGCAACTCAGACTCACCGCGTTGCAACGCCGTAATGCGATTGAGCACTTTAAGGTGGGGTCTTCGTCTGGCTTTGATCCCGCACCGACGGTTGCGCGCTTTGCCCAATGTTTGGGGCCACGGCGGCAGGCACAACATACTTTAATGGCGTTCTTGATCGGCATCGCGCTTGCCGACGGCACCTTTTCAGAGGCTGAGCGAGAGGCTTTGTATCAAGTGGCGGCGCTGCTTTCACTGCCACAGCGTGAAGTTGACCAATTGATCTCAATGGCCAATGCGCAGGCACAATTTCAAGAGCGCTACTCCTCGCAGTCGGATTATCGGCGCTCGGGGCAGAGTAGTGCCACAAACGCGTTGCATACCGCTTATGCCGCGCTCGGCTTGCAAGCTGATGCCACTCCTGCAGAAATTAAGCGTCGATATCGAAAGCTGATGAGTGAGAATCACCCGGATAAATTGATCGCCGAGGGTGTACCTGATGAGTTATTGCGAGTGGGTACCGAGCGTGCGCAAGAGATCACGGCTGCTTATGAGGTTATTCAAGAATCGCGAGGCTTGAAGTAACAGCGCGGCTAATGACTTAGTGACGCCAAAATGCAGGGGTGAATAACACCAGCAAAGTGAATACCTCTAGCCTACCCATCAGCATCGCTAAGCAAAGAATCAATTTTCCTGCTTCACTCACGGATCCGTAATCGCCGGACACTTCGCCTAAGCCCGGCCCTAAATTATTCATCGTCGCGACCACTGCTGAAAAAGCAGAAATAAAGTCAAGATTAGTGGCCAGTAATGCGAGCCAAATCATGACGAAACAAAACATATAAACGGCAAAAAAACTCCAAACTGCACTGATCACTTCCGTTTGAACTCTCCGCGCATCCAGTTTGAGTGGAATCACCGCATTGGGGTGAAGCAGTTGCCGAAGTTCTCGCACACCCTGGCGGAATATCAGCAAAATTCGCATCGCCTTCATGCCGCCTCCTGTTGATCCTACGCAACCGCCCATAAAGCTCAGCATCAATAAAAGAATGGGCAAAAACAGGGGCCAGATTGAAAAATCTTGGGTGGTAAACCCTGTCGTTGTTGCGATAGAAATCGTCTGAAAGAATCCGTGTATCAGGCTGTCTTCTACTCCTAGCGTTTCGGTGGTCAGTAACAAGCTGCAGGTGACGACGGTAGCCAGTGCTATCACAGTGACAAAAAAAGCGGTTTCGGAATCGCGCGCATAAACGCGCGCGGTGCGGCGTTGTAATGCGACAAAGTGCAGACCAAAATTGATCGCTGAGAACAGCATAAATAACGAGCTCACCAATAAAATAGCGTTTTCTTCGTAGTAGCCTAGGCTCGCATCATGGGTAGAAAAACCCCCGATCGCGACCGTGGAAAAGGCATGACACAGCGCATCAAACGGCGACATGCCGGCGGCAAAGTAACTCAAAGCACACGCTACGGTGAGTAACAAATAGATACCAAATAGCGCTTTTGCGGTGCTGGTGATCCGCGGCGTCAGTTTGCGATCTTTGGAGGGGCCCGCGCTTTCTGCACGGTATAACTGCATGCCACCGATGCCGAGCATCGGGAGAATCGCTACGGCTAAAACGATAATACCGATGCCGCCGAGCCATTGGAGCAGTTGTCGGTAGAGTAAGAGCGACCGAGGCAGTGCATCGAGCCCGGTGATAACCGTTGCACCCGTGGTGGTCAGTCCCGATATGGATTCGAAAATAGCAGCGATCGGCGATAAGTCGAGTTGCGGTGTGATCCAAAGGGGTATGGCGCCAAATAACCCCAGCACAATCCAAAATAAGGCCGTCACGAGAAAGCCATCACGGATATTTAGATCCCGACGACGAAGGCGGTTAGGCAGCCACAGCAGTATGCCTGCTGCCAGTGTTGCGCCAAAGCCGATCGCAAAGGCCGACTCGATGCCGTCTTGACTGATTACCGATAAGAATAGCGAGGGCAGCATTGCGCTACTGAATAATATCAACAACACACCGATGATTTTAAAGGCCATCGCAAACTGCATCAGATAAAGCCGAAGCCCACTGCAAACAATTTTTCGACGGCGGAAATCTGCGTGCGGTCAGTCAAAAACAGAATCACGTGATCATTCGCCTCTACGACAACATTGCCATGTGCAATTAACACATCATCACCACGCAAAATCGCGCCTACCGTGACGCTCGACGGCAGTTTCAGTGCATCTAGGCGCTGGCCGACTACTTTAGACGAGCGTGCATCACCGTGCGCCGTGAGCTCAATGGCTTCAGCTGCGCCTCGGCGAAGAGAGTGAACAGCGCTGATATCACCGCGGCGAACATGCGCCAGTAAACTACTAATTGTGATTTGTTGCGGTGAGATGGCGATGTCAATTTCTTCGCCGATCAAATCAACATAGGCTGAATTCGTGATGAGCGTGATCACTTTCTTAGCGCCTAACCGCTTGGCCAGCATCGACATCATGATGTTTGATTCATCGTTATCGGTTAGTGCACAGAAAACATCTGTATTTTCAATATTCTCCTGTCGTAACAGCATGGGTTCATTACCACTGCCGTGTAAGACGATGCTGTCCTCTAATAAATCCGATAGCGTCCGACATCTTTCATAGGAGCGCTCAATCACTTTGACTTGGTAACGTTTTTCCAACCGACCCGCTAGGGTCGCTCCGATGTTGCCACCGCCGGCAATCATAATGCGGTGATAGGGCTTATCGACATCTCGGAGTTCGGCGGTGACATCACGGATATGTTCTCGCGCCGCGATAAAGAACACTTCGTCGTCAGGCTCGACGACGGTGGAGCCTTCTGGAATGATCGGGTCGCCGAGACGTCGAAAAATAGCGGCAACCCGGGTATCGACTCGCGGCATGTGCTCGCGAATTTCTTGCAGCTCTCGACCGACGATGGGGCCCCCCTCTACCGCTCTGACGGCTACAAGACGAATGCGGCCCTCGGCGAAATCAAGGACCTGTAGTGACCCGGGGTTGGCAATCAACTGCTCGATATTGCGGGTGACGAGTTGCTCTGGACCAATGATGACATCGACTGGAATTGCGCCAGAGGCAAATAAGGCAGCGTGTTCTGATAAATAGTCGGTAGACCTCACGCGGCTGATCTTAGTTGGGGTCCGAAAAAGCGTGAAGGCGACTGAGCAGGCGAGCATGTTGATCTCATCGCTATCGGTCACCGCGATCAGCATATCGGCATCGTCAGCGCCAGCGTTCATGAGCGTTGTGGGGTGGGCGCCGTTACCTAAGACCGTGCGGATATCCAGCCGCTCTTGCAGACGCTTCAATGTCGCCGCCCGTTCGTCAACCACGGTAATATCGTTTTGCTCGTCGGCCAGGTGCTCTGCGAGCGTACCCCCCACCTGACCTGCTCCGAGGATAATGATTTTCATGGGCCTCTGGACCCTCTCAACGATGCTGCCTCACCTTAAACTATGTCAAACCCACCACGCCATGTGGATTAGTCACGTTGCGGCCGACGCGAAGCGATTAATCTGCCGGCTTGGACAGTAATGAAAAGTAGAGACCATCGCCACCGTTGACCTCGGGCATTACCTGCCAACCAGCGTCCCGTGCGATGCCTCGTTCCATCACAATCGGCATGATGTGAACCTCGTGTTGTCGACTAAAGGCTTTCACGACGGCATCGTTTTCAGCATCGAGTATTGAGCAGGTGACATAGAGCAGTCGTCCGCCCGGCTTTAAGGCCGGCCATAACCCCTGCAAAATGGCTAACTGCTGTTCAGCGAACTGACTGATATCCACTGTTCGGCGCAAGAGCTTGACGTCGGGATTGCGGCGCATCACCCCGGTAGCCGAGCAAGGCACATCTGCCAAAATCGCATCGAACCCCGGTGATAACATCGCCGAAGGAAGTGCACGTGCGTCAGCTTCGATAATCGTTGAGGTCAGGCCAAGTCGTTCGGTGTTGTCTGCAACTCGTTGCAAACGCCCCGCACTCGCATCACAAGCAACGAGTTCTTTCAGGCCGGGCTGTCGTTCAAGTAGGTGGCAGGCTTTTCCGCCAGGTGCAGCACAAGCGTCAAGAATTCGCTCATCGGGCTGTGGGTTGATGAGATCGGCCACGCGCTGTGCGGCGCCATCTTGAACACTGACCAGCCCATCGAAAAAGCCTGGCAATGAGGTCACATCAACGGGTTGTTGCAGCGTAATACCGTCACACAGATGATCGTGAGGGTGCGCTGAAAGACCAGCGTCGGTTAGCAGGCTTAGGTAAGTGTCCCGCTCGTTACGGATGTTATTGACGCGCAGTGTCATGGGTGGGCGCTGACGCGATGCCTCCGCAATGGCGTCTAAGTGGTCGTCATATTCCTGCTCAATGAGCGCGTCAAGCCAGCTGGGTAACGCCCGCCGTTGCGCTGGTGTCAGGGCGAACCCAGACAGGGGCTCTGCGCGTTGAAAGGACCGTAAGACGCCATTGACCAATCCGGATGCCCACTGTTTTTTCATCAGTCGAACGGTATTGACGGTTTCGGATACCACGGCATGTTTTGGGGTGCTGAGTTGGGTGAATTCGTAAAGAGCGCTGCCGATTAATGCGAGTACATCGTTATCTTTTTTACGGAGCGGTTTTTTAATCAGGCTGTTGATAATACCCTGAAGCATGGGCCACTCTCTGAGCGTGCCATAGACCAATTCTTGGCACAGCGGCCTTTGCCCGTCAGCTACCTGATCGAATGCCGCCGGGAGTAAATGATTCAGTGACTCCCCACTGAGGACACGACCGATGATGTCGGCAGCCACTTGGCGTGCACTAGACATGCGCACGGTTGCCGGTGAGGGTGAATTGCGCGCCAAGCTTAAGTTTGTCTTGATGACCGTTGAGCAGTGTTGCCACGGACTGGGGTTTTCCGCCGGGCATTTGTGCTTCCGTAATCACCAGAACACCCTCACCACAGGCGACGCTCAGTCCGTCGTGATTGGCGCTCATAATCTCACCGGGGGCCGCGTCGTGGGCTTGATCGAGGGCGTGTGCCGCCCACACCTTGAGTCGATCATCGTTCAACATCGTAAAGCAACCGGGTGAGGGCAGTAGTGCGCGGACTTTACGATCGATCTCGATGGCACCGAGACCCCAGTCGATGCCGGTTTCGGCTTTCTCGATCTTCGCTGCATAAGTCACCTGCTGTTCATCCTGCGCTTGTGCGCTTAACAGCCGCGACGCAATGTCCGCGAGGCATTCTGTGATCGCCTGTGTCCCAACCCGCTCAAGGTCCGCCAGTAGTGTGCCTCCGGTATGGTTGTCGGTGATGGCCACCTCCTTACGCAGTAGGACCGGCCCCGTGTCGAGACCGGGCTCCATCACCATAATACTGACACCCGTTTTAAGGTCCCCAGCTTCTATTGCACGTTGTACCGGCGCAGCGCCGCGCCATCGAGGCAATAGGGAGGCGTGGACATTAAGACAGCCGATACGAGGTATGGCCAGTATCGCTGCGGGCAGAATCAAGCCGTAGGCCACGACGACCATGACATCTGCATCGTAAGCCGCTAATTGTGCCTCGCTTGCCGGGTCTCTCAGCGTGTCGGGTTGCCAAAGCGGAATATTGGCGTCGAGCGCCACTGACTTGACAGCCGATGGTTGCAGCTTTTTACCACGGCCTGCGCGTCGATCTGGCTGAGTTAATACGCCGACGACCCGATGGGGCCCGGCTATTAAATGGGTCAGGTGCGCTGCCGCGAACTCAGGCGTGCCTGCAAAGACAATATTCAGTGGCGCGGTCATCTAGGAGTCGCGGCGCTTTTGATCTTTGACTAGCTTGCCGCGAATGCGTTGCCGTTTTAATGCCGACAGGTAGTCGACAAAGAGCTTTCCTTCAAGGTGATCGATCTCGTGTTGGAGGCAGATAGCCATCAAGCCGTCTAGTTCTTCGGTAAAGGGATTTCCGTCCCGATCTAAGGCTTTCACGGCGATCACCTTGGGACGCTGAACCGTTTCATAAAAACCGGGTACCGATAGACAGCCTTCGTCATAGGAACCCAAATCCTCGTCAATCACGTTGATTTCAGGGTTGATAAAGACCCGAGGTGCTGAGTGATCGTCTGACAAGTCCATCACGATGATGCGCTCGTGCACATCGACTTGGCTCGCTGCCAACCCGATCCCGGGAGCGGTATACATGGTTTCAAACATATCATCGATCAGCGTTTGGATACGGTCAGTGACCTGATCCACGGGCACTGCCCGTGTGCGGAGCCTTGGATCAGGAAATTCGAGAATCTGAAGTAGCGCCATGCTTGGTGAGTCCGGTTCGGAGCGTGTTCGTCAGCGTAGAAAAGTGTTCGGATTTGGTCTTGCCCTGTGCTCGACAGCCTCGCACACTGACAGTATACCGCGATGGCACTGATCTGCATGGATGGCAGGTGGGTAGCCTCTCAATGGATTGAGTCGCGTTGATGCCAATGGAGTGGATGCCTTGGAAAAAAGCAAATGGATTGCGATGCTGCAGAACAGAGTTGGGCGCTTAGGGCGTGCTGGCTTGTTGATCACACTATTAATACCAGCAGCGCGACTCGATGCTGCGCAACCAGAGCCACCACTAACGCTGAGCGAGACTGCTCCCGAACACTACACCGTGCAGCCCGGCGATACAGTATGGGACATTGCATCACTGTTTTTGCGAGAGCCATGGCGGTGGCAAGAGCTGTGGGCTGGTAATGAACACCTTGATGACGCTCACGCTATTGAGTCTGGCGACGAACTGAGCGTTGTTTGGGACGAGGGCAGGCCGACACTAAAGGCGACTGAGCGGGGCGATGTGACGCTATCACCGAGTTTGCGGCGTGGCCCATTACATGCGGCCATCCCCGCCATTCCTCAAGCGCAAATTGCGCCTTTTTTGCGGCAGCATCGCGTGATTGAATCTGCCGCGTTAGCTCAAATCCCCTATGTGGTGGCGACTGACGCCGACCGTTTGCTCAGTAGTGTTGGGGACACGCTCTATAGCAGGGACATTGGGGTTAGCACAGGCAGCTATCACTTGGTGCGACAGGAAGCGACACTGATCGACCCTCTGACCGAGGAGGACCTCGGCATTTTTATGACTGATATTGGGCGGGCTAGCGTCAACAGCTTGCTGAGTTCAGAGGGGTTGAGCGCACTGGTGGTGACGCAAGCGCGGCAAGAAATTCGCCTAGGTGACCGCCTGTTAGGTGTTGAGGAGGTCATGGCTCAAGCGGCGTATCACCCTCAGGCGCCGGCCGTTATGATCGAAAATGCCCTAATAATTGGGGCTGCCAGTGGTATGGCACAGATTGGTGCACTGGATATTGTTGTGATCAATCGCGGTGCGCGCGAGTCGGTGCACGAGGGGGACGTGCTGATGATTCAGCAGCGACCGCCTCCAGCAGAGGATTCCTTGACGGCTCAATCAGTTGTGCTGCCCGATCGTCGGGCCGGCGTCTTGATGGTTTTTGCCGTCTTTGATCGAGCCAGTTTTGGGTTGGTACTGGAGGCCAGTCGACCGCTAGCAGTCGGCGATGCCCTGCGGAGCCCTTAAAACAGCCGACCTCAGCATCGCTCGTAGGGCATCGCGCGCCGGTGCAATGTGATTGTCGAGTCGTGTTTTTGACCACTGACTTCAGGAGTTTTCATGGCACACCAATTTGGGCTGGACGCTCAGGCTGACGCGCGCTGGATTGCGCTCACGCAAATGATTGAGCGCGGTGCGGGTTGGTTAGATCAGGTTTTGCAGCGGTGGCCATCACCTGAGTCGATACTGGGCGACAGTGAACTGTCGAGTTCTGGTCATAGTGAGACGAATAGTGAGACCAATGGTCGGCCAGCGGGTTGGGCGTCTTTGCAGGGGATGATCGATAGCGCGTGCCCTAATCGACTGCTGCGTTGCCTGCCAAAATCATCGTCACTGTATCTTGTGACGATACGCGATCCTTTATATCCGCCGCTGCTGGCCGAATGCGGCGACCGCCCTCCCTTTCTGTTTGTGCAGGGAGATCTGGATAACCTAAGAAGCACCACACTGTCTGTTGTAGGAACCCGTAAGCCTTCCTTAGATGGGCAACGCGCTGCGACGGATTTAACCCATGCGGCGGTTGCGCTAGGTCTTACTGTTGTGAGTGGCTTGGCCCTCGGCATCGACGGGGTTGCGCACCAAGCGGCACTGTCTGCAAAGGGTAAAACGATCGCGGTATTACCCTCTGGCCTTGATCAAATCTACCCCTCAAGACACCGTCAACTGGCAGCGAATATCGCCAAGTCGGGTGCTGTCGTGAGTGAATTTCCGTTAGGCACCCCGCCAAGAAAACACCATTTTCATCGTCGCAATCGGACCCTATCGGGATTCAGTCAGGCGACGCTGGTAATTGAGGCCGGGCGGCCGAGCGGGACGCTCATCACCGCCACTGCTGCCGCGGATCAGGGTCGCGACGTGATGACATTACCTTGGTCGATCTATCACCCCGAAGGAGCGGGGTGTCGATATCTTCTCGATGCGGGTGCGATACTCATTCAGTCGCCCGAGGATCTTGCCCACTGCTTAGATCTCAGGATACCGGACCCGTTATTGACCGAGTCGGTGGCTCGTCACGCCAGCGCTGTGTCGGCTCAGCCTCAATCACTGCCGCTGGATCAGCGTGAGATACTGTTTTTGTTGGGGCGGGAATCTCATCGAGCTGAGGCCTTAGCGCTGCGACTTAATTGGGACGTGGACCGCTGTCTGGCGTGCTTGTCTGCCCTAGAAGTGCAAGGCTGGATACAAAAGGGCCCAAAAGGTTACGGTGCTAAGCGCTAAAAGTGCGTTAGCTCCCTGCCCACAGGGTGCGGTAAAATAGCGTCTTTCACTGTGAGCGACGGTTATGCGCCCACTCCACCAAGTTCCATTTTATGCGCAATGGCGCCTGCCGTTGCTCCGCTCGGTTTTGGATAGCGGTGGGGTGGTAGCCTGCCCCGCAGAGGGCGTTTGGGGGCTCAGTTGCGACCCTTACAGTGAAGTGGCGGTTCATGACCTATTGACCCTCAAACGGCGCTCAGTCCACAAAGGGCTCATTGTGGTGGCCGCTGATGCAGCAATGTTCGACGGGGTGCTGTCCTTTCTGTCACCCGATGAGCGTCAACGGGTGCGCGCATCGTGGCCAGGCCCCAACACTTGGTTAGTACCCAATCAGGGTGTCTTTCCGGACTGGATCACGGGGGATAGCACTGAGGTCGCCATTCGTGTGACGTCAGCGTTGCCACTCAAGCGGTTAAGTGAGTCCTTTGGTGGGCCCTTGGTTTCAACCAGCGCCAACCCCGCGGGATTACCCCCACCCCATTATTTATGGTCATTACGGCGCTACTTTGGGGTAACGTTACCGGCTATGCCAGGGATGCTGGAGAAAGCGGGTAAGCCATCAACTATTCGCCGCGTAGGGGATGGCACACTTGTCCGACCTTAGCCGGCACTTAGCCGACATTTAGCCGACATAAGGAGAGCCCGATGGATGTATCGGCTGTAGAGACTTATCTCACCACACTTCAGAGTCGCATTTGTGAGCGCTTGGAGGTGATTGATCAGAGCGCTGGCTTTGCAACAGAATCCTGGGATCGCCCAGAGGGCGGCGGCGGTATCAGTCGTGTTTTAGCGGATGGCGACGTGATTGAAAAAGGGGGGGTTAATTTCTCCCACGTCGTGGGGTCGTCAATGCCCGCCTCTGCGACGCAGCATCGCCCAGAGTTGGCCGGTAGAAGCTTTCGCGCATTGGGCGTTTCTCTGGTCATCCATCCTCGCAACCCTCATGCGCCCACGTCTCATGCCAACGTGCGCATGTTTATGGCGGAAAAGCCTGGTGCAGAGCCTGTTTGGTGGATGGGAGGCGGTTTTGATCTAACGCCTTATTACGGTTACGAAGAGGACGCCGTCTCCTGGCATACACAGGCGAAAGCGGCCTGCGATCCATTTGGGGAAGCCGTATACCCCCGATTTAAGCAGTGGTGTGACGATTACTTTTATATTCCGCATCGGCAAGAACCCCGGGGTGTCGGCGGCCTCTTTTACGATGATCTGAATGAGTGGGGGTTTGATCAAACCTTTGCGTTTATGCGTAGCGTGGGGGATGGTTTTTTGGACGCGTATGCGCCCATCCTCGAGCGGCGCAAAGACACTCCGTGGACTGAAGAAGAGCGGCAGTGGCAGCTCTATCGTCGCGGGCGTTACGTCGAATTTAATCTAGTCCACGACCGAGGCACGTTGTTTGGCCTGCAAACCAATGGGCGAACGGAGGCAATACTGATGTCTTTGCCACCGCTGGTGCGTTGGGAGTATGGCTTAACGCCGAGGGAGGGCACGCCCGAGGCCCGACTGATGAGTGACTTTCTGCCGCCACGCGACTGGCTTGGTGTGGCAGGGTCGACCAAGCGCTCATGACCGGTCATTGCGTCTCTGTCTCACTGATCGTCAGCCACTTGAGCGAGGGAAGAGAGGGATGACTGGCATGCAAACGCGCCGTGACCGTTTTGCTGTCGTGGGTAACCCGATTGGCCACAGCTTATCGCCGGCTATCCACTCTGCATTTGCGCAGCAAACGAATCAGGTGATCGATTATCAGGCGGTGTTGGTGGCAGTGGATTCGTTTGAGCAGTGGGTCCAGCAGTTTTTTGACGACGGAGGTCATGGTCTGAATGTGACGCTGCCGTTTAAGACGCGTGCATTTACGTTAGCGGATCAGGCCTCTCCGCGTGCTCAAGCGGCGGGCGCTGCCAATTTTTTAACGCGTGACGAGGCCGGCAGCATCATTGCGGATAACACGGACGGTCGGGGGTTAGTGACTGATATGACGGTCAATGCTGGCTGGCTTTTGCGCGATGCCCGCATTCTCATATTGGGCGCAGGGGGCGCTGTTCGGGGGGTGATACCCGCGTTACTCACTGAAGTCCCGCACTGCCTATTTTTGGCGAATCGGACCCCTGAGCGTGCACAGCAATTAGCCCAGCAGTGGACTTCCGATGCCGTACCTGTCTCAGGCGGCGGTTACCAAGAGGTACCGACAGAGCCATGGGACCTGATTATTAATGGCACCAGTACCGGTTTGAGTAACGAAATGCCCGCTTTATCGAGCTCGATGGCATTCGCGCCACAGTGTCGCGCCTACGACATGGCCTACGGGCGCGCACCAACACCTTTTATGGAATGGGCGAGCGCTCACGGTGTGGTGGAAGTCTTAGATGGTTTGGGCATGCTGGTTGAACAGGCAGCAGAGAGCTTTTTCCTCTGGCGTGGTGAACACCCAGAGACCACATCGGTGGTGTCGTCTCTGCGCGCTGCCTCGGGGGACTGACCCCTAATTGCTGTTGTCGAGGTATCGTTGCTTGAGTGAGACATAACCATCGGCGCTGTATTGCAGGAAGCGTTGTTCGCTCTCGGACAGGGCGCGCACTTCGCGCGCTGGACTGCCAGCATAAAGGTGCCCGCTGCGGAGTCTCTTTCCGGGTGTGACCAGTGAACCCGCCGCGATCATCACCTCATCCTCGACCACAACTTTGTCCATAACAATGGCGCCCATCCCGACCAGCACACGATGACCGACGGTGCAACCATGTAGCAATGCTCGGTGTCCTACTGTGACATCATCACCGATGTGTAATGGATACCCGTCGGGGTTATAGGGCCCCTCATGCGTGACGTGCAACACGGTGCCGTCTTGAATGTTGGTGCGTGCGCCAATGCGGATAATCTGCACATCACCCCGCATCGCGGCATGAGGCCATACGCTGGCATCGTCACCGAGCCAAACGTCACCCATCACTACCGCCGTCGGGTCAATCAGCACTCTTGCGCCGAGGCTGGGCGTTACCCCTAGTGCCTCACGGATATGTGCTTCGCCTGTGAAATTAATTTGGGTCACACTGGGTCTCCTGCGCCAATCTAACTTGCTACACTAGCGCGTCATTATTAAGGCGACGTGAGTATGTCTGATTCTCAGCCTGACACCAATCAACGGCCGCGCTTTGTCGCGGGTGCCGTTTGCCCGAGTTGTCAGGAACAAGATCGTATTGTGATCGACGCGGATGCCGATGAGCGCCGTTGCGTGGCCTGTGGATATGTCGAGGCCCGCCCGGTTGCACCGGCTGATCTGCCGGCTACCCGCGTCACGCGCGCGGCGGCGAGGCGCGTCGAGACTCCCTCTGACCCGGTCAAACTCATCGACGGCTGACCGGCCCCTTTGCCCCACTTATAACTTGCAGTCATGCACCGGATACACAAAAAGCATTAATTTTCATAAAGTCCGCGCCATACCCTGTGCATTTCGCGCCAGCTGTGTAGTTCTCACCATGTATTTTACTGCAACTTCGTTATAATCGCCGCGCTTTTGATCACCCCTTTGTGGCGCGGGGTTCGGCGCCACATCAACAAATGGAGTACGCACGCGATGGGAAGAATCTTCTCAGGAGTGCCTTTGGCACTGTTTGCGTCGTTTACGGCTGCACAAAATCAAGTCAACATGTCGCCCGGTGTTACCGAGATTGGCGCTGACATCTTCGAACTTCACATGCTGATTATGTGGATTTGCGTTGTGATTGGCGTCGCCGTTTTTGCGGTGATGTTTTACTCCATTTACGCGCATCGTAAGTCACGTGGGCATGAGGCATCGCAGTTCCACGAGAGCACTAAGGTAGAGATCGCCTGGACGGTGGTGCCGTTTTTGATTTTGATCGCTATGGCGGTCCCAGCAACATCAACGCTGTTAGAAGTCTATGACAACGACGAGGCTGAACTCGACGTGCTGATCACAGGACATCAGTGGAAGTGGAAGTATGAGTATTTGGACGAGACTGGCGAAAACATCTCCTTTTTCTCTAATCTGACGACACCACAAGAAGAGATTTACAACACGGAAGCCAAAGGCGACCACTACTTGCTCGAGGTCGATGAGCCTCTGGTGATCCCGACCAATACGAAAGTCCGGTTCTTGATCACGGCAAACGACGTCATTCACTCGTGGTGGGTGCCGGAGCTTGCGGTCAAGCGGGATGCGATTCCGGGCTTTATTAACGAGGCGTGGACCCGCGTACCTCAGGAAGGCATTTATCGGGGCCAGTGCACGGAACTATGTGGCGCCTACCACGGGTTTATGCCGGTTGTCGTGCATGCCGTTTCGCCAGAGGAATTTCAGGCATGGCAGGCCGCCAAACGCGGCGCTGCACAGGCCGAAAGCCAGCTCGCCCTGCAAACGCTCTCTGCCGACGAGCTGATGGCGCAGGGAAAAGCGGTCTACGAGACAGCGTGCGTTGCTTGCCACGGTGCTCAAGGCGAGGGTGGTATTGGTAATGCGATCGCAGGGAGTTCGGTCGTGATGGGCGATTTGTCGCAGCACATGGCGATTGTCGCGAAGGGCGTTGCGGGAACGGCTATGCAGGCATTTGATGCCCAGCTGAACGAGGTAGAGTTGGCCGCGGTCCTCACCTACCAACGCAACGCTTTTGGCAATAACACAGGCGATATTGTCCAACCGGGCGATGTCACTGGAATGAACAACGGATAGAGAGGTAGAACACGATGGGTGATCATCATCATGGGCCGGCAACAGGTGTGACACGTTGGTTGTTCACGACCAACCACAAGGACATTGGTACGATGTACCTCTGGTTCTCCTTTGCTATGTTCCTGCTGGGGGGCTTTTTCGCCATGGTTATTCGGGCGGAGCTTTTCCAGCCCGGTATGCAGTTGGTAGAGCCAGCATTTTTCAATCAGATGACCACCTTACACGGACTCGTCATGGTGTTTGGCGCCATTATGCCGTCCTTCGTTGGCTTGGCTAATTGGCTGATTCCGATGATGATTGGGGCGCCTGATATGGCGCTACCGCGCATGAACAACTGGAGCTTCTGGATTTTGCCACCGGCTTTCTTGATGCTCGCTTCAACCCTGTTTATGGAAGGCGGCGCGCCTGCGTTTGGCTGGACTTTTTATGCCCCCCTTTCAACGACGTACGCGCCGCCATCAGTTACTTTCTTTATTTTTGCCATCCATATTTTGGGCGTGTCATCAATCATGGGCTCGATCAATATTATCGCCACGGTGATGAACATGCGTGCGCCGGGCATGACCTACATGAAAATGCCCATGTTCGTTTGGACCTGGTTGATCACTGCCTTTTTGCTGGTTGCAGTGATGCCAGTGTTAGCGGGTGCCGTGACGATGATGCTGATGGATATCCACTTCGGCACCAGCTTCTTTTCAGCCGCTGGCGGCGGTGATCCGGTGCTGTTTCAGCACATCTTCTGGTTTTTTGGCCATCCAGAGGTTTACATCATTATTCTGCCGGCGTTTGGCGTGGTCTCGCAGATCATCCCCGCGTTTTCTCGTAAGCCATTGTTTGGATACGCCTCAATGGTGTACGCCACTGCGTCGATCGCCTTTTTGTCGTTCGTCGTTTGGGCGCACCATATGTACACGGTGGGTATGCCTGTTGCCGGCGAGCTGTTCTTTATGTACGCAACCATGCTGATCGCAGTACCAACCGGCGTGAAGGTCTTCAACTGGATATCAACCATGTGGCGTGGCTCGTTGAGCTTTGAGACGCCCATGTTGTTCTCAATTGGCTTTTTGGTGTTGTTCACCTTGGGCGGGTTTACCGGCTTGATGCTCTCGATTGCGCCGGCAGACTTCCAGTACCACGACACCTATTTTGTCGTGGCCCACTTCCACTACGTGATGGTGGCCGGTGCAGTGTTTTCAATGACGGCTGCGGTGTACTACTGGTTGCCGAAATGGTGTGGGCGTATGTACAGCGAATCAATGGGTAAAATCCATTTCTGGATTTCTTTCATTGGTTTCAATATCACTTTTTTCCCGCAGCACTTTGTGGGGCTCGCCGGCATGCCGAGGCGGATTCCCGATTACGCGTTGCAGTTTGCCGACTTCAACATGATGTCGTCGATTGGCGCCTTTATTTACGGCGCGTCGCAGCTGCTATTTTTATATAACGTGATTGCGACGATCGTCTCCGGCGAGCGAGTCAGTGACGAGAAAGTGTGGGATGGTGCGGAAGGTCTTGAGTGGACTGTTCCAACGCCTGCGCCCTATCACACTTTTGAAGAGCCACCGTTGGTATCCAAACCAGCGGGCACGTTTTAAGTCGTCGCAAGATAACTGACGATGGCTTACGTGCGCCTCAGTAAAGTACCCGCTATCGATACCGCATTGAAGCTAAGCGGTGTCGCAGTGGTGATGTTTGCTTTTGTGTTCGTCGTGATGGTGCCGCTGTATAACGTGTTGTGTGACGTACTGGGTATTAATGGTAAGACTGCGGGGTCGGCTTACACCGCAGTGCCGGTGATGATCGACGAGAGTCGGGAAATCACGGTTCAGTTTGTCGCCATCAAGAACAATGAAATGCCCTGGGGCTTCTCTCCTGATGAGAGAATCATGCGGGTGTATCCAGGTGCTGCTAATGGCACGATATTCCGAGCTACTAATCCGACTACTGCGCCTATGGTGGCTCAGGCCATCCCCAGTATTTCGCCGAGTCGAGCCGCCCCTTATTTTCACAAGACAGAGTGTTTCTGTTTTGAGCAGCAGGGGCTCGCAGGATTGGCAGCGGCTGACATGCCGCTTCAGTTTATCGTCGATCAAGACCTGCCTCGCGATATCCATACTATTACGCTGTCTTACACATTGTTTGATGTCACCGATGCGGTGACTGACCAAGTCGCTACCCGTTGATCAGCGCACTCTAGGAGACTCCTATGTCCAGTAACCCATCCACCGCAACCGGGCATGAAAAGTACTACGTGCCCGAGTCTTCCAGTCTCGCCGTGCGAGCGACGATTGGCTTGTTACTGTCGGTTTTCGGTGGCGGTTTGATGCTCAATGAGATGACTTATGGCTCGGCAGACGACGCCAGCTATTCAGGTTGGGTGCTGACAGCGGGGTTGGTTTTTTTCATTTTGACGCTCACCAGCTGGTTTAGGACGGTTATTAAAGAGAACATCGCCGGTTTGAACAGTGGGCAGGTGAACCAGAGCTATGTCTTGGGCATGTTTTGGTTTATTTTTTCTGAGGTCATGTTTTTTGCTGCTTTCTTTGGCACGTTGCTTTATGTGCGGCAGTTGGCAGGTCCTTGGCTTGCTGGTGAGGGCGAAGGTGGACGGATGAACGATCTGCTGTGGCCGGGTTTCGAGTTCACTTGGCCGCCGTCTATTACGCCGCAAGAGACAGTGGGTGGAGCGGATGCGCAGGTGATTGCCAATAATGGCGATTTTGTCTCTCAGGAAAAGTCGATGGCGCCCGCCGACGCGCATGCTTGGTACGCCTGGCTGCCTATGTGGAACACGATTATCTTGTTGTCCTCGAGTGCGACGGTGCATGTGGCGCACACGGCTATTTTGGCGGGTGATCGAGCAAAATTTAATCGTTGGCTGGGGATTACGGTTGGGCTTGCGCTGATCTTTTTGGGGCTCCAAGCTGCAGAGTACTACGAGGCTTACGTGTTGTACGGGTTAACGCTCAACTCCGGAATCTATGGTTCGACCTTTTTCATGTTGACGGGTTTTCATGGTTTTCACGTAGCCATGGGTATGACCATGTTACTGATTCAGTTGGTGCGCTCTGTGAAGAATGAGCATTTTACGGCATCGGATCACTTTGGCTTCGAGGCTTCGAGTTGGTACTGGCACTTCGTTGATGTCGTGTGGGTCTTCTTGTTTTTATTTGTTTATATTCTGTAGGGCGCTTCAACCCACGATGGAGGGCGCTGCGGCGCCCTTTTTAATGATCGCTTGTCACCGTAAGATCGCATTTCGTTAAGCGTCTTCTTGGAGGCCCTGCTGTTGGGGCCGGAGTGTTACCTCGGGGTGTTAGTCGGCGTCTCGGTAACCGGTTCTGCGTCCCAGGGGTTGCGATGGCCCAGCTGGCCCGTCATGACCCCGTATAGGATCACGCACAGCAAAGAAAAGCCAAGTCCAAGTCGTATGCCCAACGAGTTGAATAATCGGCGTTTCTCAGTGTTACCTTGATCCGATAAAAGAAAGACTAGTCCTGACGCGAGGCTCACTACAAGGGCTATCATGAGCAGGATTATGAGCGCTTTAAGCATGGGGTTAACCTTTCTGGTGGTGCCCGGTGGGTGTTGGGTTCCGGGTCAGCATGGAGGATCAGTGAGTGCAGTTTAACGGAAGCATCGGGCGCTTGGAGATTAAGGGTGATGTGCGGGCGTGCGTCGCTGGCGCGGTGCTGTTTGCCCTGTTACTGAATTTGGGCTTTTGGCAGCTTGGGCGCGCAGACGAAAAAAACCTGCTGCAAATGCGCTGGGAAGCGCGCAGCGCGTTGCCAGCAGTCACGCCCTCGGCACTGTTGCAGACGTCTGATGTCACTCAATATGCGGATCGCCGCGTACGCTGGCAGGGCGTGCTGGATCCTGAAGCTTATTTGCTGCTGGATAATCGTTTGCACCGAGGACGTGTGGGGTATCACGTGATTGCATTGATAGAGACCGGTGACTGGTCGGTGCCAGTCAATCTGGGTTGGTTGGCGGGCGATCCATCCCGTCGAACAACCCCTGTCGTTAAGTTGATGGAGGGCGCCGCAGTAATCGAGGGGCAGGTGTATGTTCCGAGTGCTAAGCCGATCATGATGGTCGAACAACCGCCACCCGATCGCTTGCCGTCAACCGTGCAAACTTTGTATTGGGACCAGTGGTTCGACACACTGGCAGCGCTAACGGGTAAGTCCGTATTCCCTTATGAGGTCAGGATAGACCCCGCCTCGCCGTTAGCCCTAGTAGCTGAATGGCCGGTTGTGAATCAGTCATCGGCTAAACATATGGGGTACGCGGTCCAATGGTTTGCCATGGCTGCTGTTTTGTTACTAATCGGAGTGCTTCTCATGTCGAATATACGAGAGATTGTCGCGGGCAGGCCTTCCTCATGAATACGGGTAATGATGTCGTGAAGCGACAGCAAGGACGCCGGGTATTGCTGCTTATTGCGGGGATTCCACTGAGCATCATGTTGGCGGCAACGTTGCTGTGGTGGGCTGTGGCAGAGGGGCAGTTTGATATTGTTGGCGCAATGGGGACGGCCAACCATGGCGAGTTGATCGTGCCTCCGAAAAGTCTGTCGCAGAGGACTTTTTCGGATGACGGCGCAGCCGACCTGCTTTGGGAGGACCTGCCGGTAAAGTGGCATTTTTTGATCCTTCATCGTGGCGGCGTGTGTGAGGCAATCTGCCAAGAAAAACTGTATCAAACTCGGCAGATCCACATTGCTCTTGGCAAAGACTTTAACCGCGTAGGGCGTGTCGTGTTGACGGATCTGCCTGCAGACCGGATCGCGGTGACGCCTGCTGACGAGACGGCATCAGCTGCCACCTCGACTTTTGATGGCAATTTGGCCGATTGGATCGCGGCCGAGCATGCGGGTGTGACGGCACTGACGTTGCCCGCAGCAGAAATCGAGCCACTGATGCCGTCGACCCTGGGTGATGGCGGTCATTGGTATGTTGTTGATCCGGCAGGCTGGATCATGATGCAGGTGGCAAATGATCTTTATTATAAAGATGTGATTAGTGATCTTCGATTTTTACTAAAGAACTCGGGCAGCTAACACGGGATCTGTTATCGACAGGTGTCTGCGGGAATCCCACGAAGGGGCGCCCAAACCAAGTGGAAAAGAAAGGAGTGATGGGTGACGGTATCGGATCGAAGCGGGATTCGCTGGACGATTTTTGGCGTACTGGTGTTTATGGCCATTGTCGTGGCGAGCTTTGTCCATCGCGTGGGTGAGCCGCGCGTGATGAGCCTCGCTGAGAGCCGCATCAATGGATTATTTTTATTCGATACCCCCCGTGATGTGGGCAACTTTTCGCTGATTGACCACGCTGGCGCGCCGTTTACCGCTGATCGTCTCGAGGGCCACTGGACCTTGTTGTTTTTTGGTTTCACGCATTGCCCTGATATCTGCCCGACCACACTCTCTGATTTGGCCGAGTTGAAACAACAGCTGCAAGGCACCGAGGCTGATGAGACTGTTGTGGTGATGCTGTCGGTGGATCCCGCCCGAGATACGCCCGAGCGGTTATCGCAATATGTTCCGTACTTTCACCCGGATTTTCTTGGCGTAACGGGCGCTTTTGAATCGATCTTAAGTGTGACTCAGCGCTTGAACGCGCCTTTTCGTAAGGTCACTGCCAGCGACGGCAGTTACCAGATGGAGCACAGTGCCAACGTGGCGCTGATGAACCCCAGAGGGGATTATCATGGCTTTTTTCGTGCGCCGCTCGACATACCCAAAATGCGGGTAACATTACGATCCGCGCAGTATCTCTGGGACCACTAATATGATGTCAAATCGCCTAATTCTGGTGGATGGCTCTTCGTATCTGTTCCGCGCTTACCATGCGTTACCCCCACTGACCAATTCAAAGGGCCTGAATACTGGCGCTGCGAAAGGCGTGATTGGGATGATCCGCAAGTTGGTCGCCGATTATGATGGCGATCAGGTCGTGGTGGTCTTTGATGCCAAGGGGCCGACCTTTCGTCATGAGATGTATGCCGACTACAAGGCCAACCGGCCGCCCATGCCAGACGAATTGCGTGAGCAGATAGAGCCGATTCATGCCGCTATCAAAGCGATGGGCTTGCCCTTGATCTGCATAGGAGGCGTTGAGGCAGACGACGTGATTGGGACGCTGTCTGTCGAGGCAGCGAGCAGTGGTCGCGAGGTGGTCATTTCGACCGGTGATAAAGATATGGCGCAGCTGGTCAACGACAAAGTCACGCTGATTAACACCATGAACAATACCGCGATGGACAGTGCAGGCGTTGTCGATAAGTTTGGTGTCCCGCCGGAGCTGATTATCGATTTGCTGGCTTTAATGGGAGACAAAGTCGATAACATTCCTGGAGTGGCTGGTGTTGGTGAGAAGACGGCAACCGCGTTATTACAGCACCTCGGTGGTATGACTGCGATCTATCAACAGCTAGATGCCGTTGCAGCCTTGCCGATTCGCGGCGCTAAAAGCCTTGCGGGTAAGTTGGAACTTGCGCAAGCCGAGGCAGTGCTGAGTTACGAATTGGCGACGATCAAAATAGACTGTGAGCTGGGATTGGAAGTGGGCGCTTTGAATTCGACCCCACCTGATAACGAGGCATTGATTGCTTTGTTTCGCGACCTTGAGTTTAAAAATTGGCTGGAGGCGTTACTCGATAATGGCCTTGGTGCCATGGTGGAAGCCGCCTCCAGTGAGCCGACAGAAGACACATTATCTGAGGACAGGCCACCACAGGTCGTCGACCCCCTCAACGTCGTAACGATACTGGATTCGGCTACCTTGGATGATTGGCTAAACAGACTCTCAGCCGCCGATTTTTTCGCCTTTGATACCGAAACAACCAGCCTGAATTATATGGTCGCAGAAATCGTGGGCGTTTCTTTTGCGGTGGAGGCGGGTACGGCCGCGTACGTACCGCTCGCACATGACTATCCCGGCGCGCCAGAGCAGCTCAGTCGGGATGAGGTGCTGGCTCAGTTGAAGCCATTGCTAGAGGATGGGTCAAAAGGAAAGCTGGGTCAGCATCTAAAATATGATGCCAATGTTCTGATGAACCACGGTATTACTCTGCGGGGAATTCGCGAGGATACGATGCTTGAGTCTTACGTGCTTGACGCGACTGGAAGTCGCCATGACTTAGACACGCTGGCTCTGAAATATTTGGGGCAGCGCACCATTCACTTCGAGGACATCGCGGGTAAAGGGGCTAAGCAGATCACCTTCAACCAAGTGCCGGTTGAACAAGCAGCGCCCTATGCGGCCGAGGATGCCGAGGTCACCTTGCGGTTACATGCATTGTTGTCTGCTCGATTAGAAGCGGAGCCTTCTCTTCAGCAGTTGTACCGAGAGTTGGAGGTTCCGTTAGTGCCCGTGCTGTCTCGTATCGAGCGAAACGGTGCGTTGGTATGTCGCGAGCAACTGGCGGCGCAAAGTGCTGAGCTTGGTCAGCGAATGCTGGCGCTTGAGGCTAAGGCTCACGAGCTAGCGGGCGGTCCGTTTAACCTCGGCTCACCTAAGCAGCTTGGCGAGATACTTTTCAATAAGCTTGAGCTGCCCGTGCTGAAGAAAACGCCTAAAGGCGCACCCTCGACTGCAGAAGAGGTGTTGGCAGAGTTAGCTTTGGATTATCCGCTGCCCGCTGTGTTGATGGAATACCGAAGCCTCAGCAAGCTTAAATCGACTTATACCGACAAGCTTCCCGGTATGATCGACGCCAAAACAGGGCGAGTACATACCTCTTATCATCAGGCCGTAACAGCGACGGGTCGGTTATCGTCCTCAGATCCCAATTTGCAAAATATTCCGATTCGCACAGAAGAGGGCAGACGCATTAGACAAGCGTTTATTGCCGCTCCGGGCTGTAAAATTGTCGCGGCGGACTACTCGCAAATAGAGTTGCGCATTATGGCGCACCTCTCTCAGGATCCCGGCTTGCTGGCTGCGTTCGCTGAGGGCCTCGATGTTCACAGCGCTACTGCAGCTGAAGTATTTGCCGTTGATATTGAGCAAGTATCGGTTGACCAACGACGCAAGGCTAAAGCGATTAACTTTGGGTTGATTTACGGTATGTCTGCTTTTGGACTCGCAAAGCAACTGGGTATCGGCCGACACGAGGCGCAGGAATACATCGACGTGTACTTCGCACGCTATCCCGGTGTCGCCGACTACATGGCGCGGACGCGCGCCCTAGCGCATGAGACAGGTTATGTTGAAACGCTCAAAGGAAGGCGCTTGTACCTGCCCGAGATCAATGCCCGCAATCGACAGCGGCAACAGGCCGCTGAGCGCACTGCGATTAATGCGCCGATGCAAGGCACGGCTGCGGATCTGATTAAACTGGCCATGCTGGCCGTTGATGCGTGGATTGATTCGTCAGGGGTGGATGCTCGATTAATGATGCAAGTCCACGATGAACTGGTATTCGAGGTGGCTGACGATGCTGTCGCCAGCCTGAGCGAGAAGGTCGCCGCGCTGATGTCAGACATCGGCTGGCTTGATGTCCCGCTAGTGGTAGAGGTCGGTACGGGCGATAACTGGGATGAGGCCCATTAATCGTCGGTGTTAAGAGGTCTCGGATGGTGATTTGGGTTCATCAGCGAGGACAGAGTCGTCGGTTAACCAGCGATTAATCTGTTTGCTGAGGACGTCTACCCCTTGCCGCTTGAGTGATGAGAACAACTGTACTCGGACCAGTTCTTCGTGCTCTCGGAGTCGACTTTGAACAGAGAGTAGCGTGTTTTGTGCGGGCCCCCGTTTGAGTTTGTCGGCTTTGGTGAGCAAAATATGGACCGGCATCGTCGCGGAGATGGCCCAGCCCAGCATTTGTTGATCCGGTTCGGTCAGTGGGTGACGAACATCCATCAGCATGACCAGTCCTCGGAGGCTTTGTCGGTGTTGCAGGTAACGTTCGAGCTGTTGGTTCCACTTCTTTTTGACCGCGAGGGGTACTTTGGCAAAGCCATAGCCGGGTAGATCGACTATCCGTTGGTGATCGGTCAGCGAAAAAAAGTTAATCAATTGCGTACGCCCCGGCGTGCGGGAGGTGCGCGCCAGCTTTGTTTGTTCTGTTAAGGTGTTGATTGCGCTAGATTTTCCGGAATTAGACCGGCCGGCAAACGCCACCTCCCAGCCGCTATCGGCCGGTGCATTCTCAATAGCGCTGGCACTCTGGAGAAAGGTCGCCTCACGAAAATTGAGTTTAATAGGCGACGTTGTTTGCTCGGTCATTTTGCGATTTGTGCCACGACACGGAACGTCTATAATGCCACGCTGTCTTACAGGTGGCGCAGGTTAAAAGTGTAAATTGCTGCATGATAGCGATGATCAGCGAAGGGCCGTTTGTGATAACGGCAAGCGTGAGCCGCCGACAGTGCGCAACCGTATTTGAATCACGACATACAAGAAGCTTTTAGAGGGTTTGATCATGAAAACAATCGCATTTACTCGCGCTGCAATGCGCTTGGCTGCTGGCGCTGCATTGGTTGTTGCGCCGACCGTGTTCGCCGGTGATCCACCAGCACAATACGCTGCCTCATGTGGTGCTTGTCATGCTGTGGGTGTGGCAGGGGCGCCGGCAACCGGCAATGAAGCTGCCTGGGCGCCGAGATTAGAAAAAGGTATGGACGCACTGGTCGCGTCAGTCCGCAATGGCTTGGGTGCGATGCCGCCGGGCGGGCTCTGCAATAGTTGCAGTGACGAAGATTACGCGGCACTCATCACTTACATGTCCACCGCACAATAATACTGGCGAACGAGAATGATTATGTTTCAGCGCTTGGCCCAAAAGACTCAAGGTTTGTTGTTGATCGCGTTGCTCAGTAGTGGTGCAGCGGTAAACGCCAGTACTGGTGACGCCGAAGCAGGGCAGGTTAAGGCCGCCACCTGCGTCGCCTGCCACGGGGTTGATGGCAACAGTGCCGTGCCTACGTTCCCTAAGCTGGCTGGCCTGGGGCATAAATACTTGCTCAAACAGATGCAAGATATCCGCGATGGCCGTCGTCCGGTCGCGCTCATGGCAGGGCAGGTCGACAACATGACCGATGAAGACCTGTCAGATATCGCTGCATTTTATGACGCCCAGGAGCGATCGGGCGGTATGAGTGATCCCGATAAAGTCGCGCTCGGCAGAAAGGTGTATTTAGCCGGTATTGCGGACAGACAGGTGCCCGCTTGTTCCGGATGTCATAGCCCCACTGGAAACGGCAACAGCTTAGCGGGGTATCCTTCTCTCGGAGGGCAACACGCCGAGTACATTGCGTCACAGCTTAAAATGTTTAGAAAGGGCTACGAGGATCCAACCGGCCGCACAAATGGTGGTGACGCTCGGATCATGCGTACCACGGCATTCCGGATGAGCGATATGGAAATTGAGGCGGTAGCGAGCTACATTGCGGGGCTGCAACCTAACCCATAGCTATTTCATAGTACCGACGGGTGACACTGGTCACCCGCTCCAGGGAGGGATCTCTATGATCAACACGACCACTCGACCCATTTTTTGGCTTGCTTGCACTGTATTGGTTGCTCTGACCACGTTAAGCGGCAAAGGAATAGCCGAAGAGCGCTGGGTGGAGGGGCAGCATTACCAAATACTCACCCCCACCGTTGCTACCGGTCGTTCTCAAGACGTGGTGGTGACCGAGTTCTTTTGGTACGGCTGCGGGCACTGCTACACCTTTGAACCCATGCTCACGGCGTGGGGTAAGCAGCTACCAGAGGGTGCCGTGGTGCAACCCTCACCAGCGGTCTGGAATGACGGGATGAAAATACATGCCAAGGCGTATTACATAGCCGAGGTGCTAGGTGTTAAGGAAACGGTGCACCCGATTATTTTTGATGCCATGCATGTTAAACGCGAGCGCCTGTCCTCTCGGCTCGCGTTACGTGATTTGTTCGAGGACAGTGGTGTTGACCCCGTGCAATTCGATAAGGCGTTTGATTCGTTTGGTGTAGATTCTCAAGTTCGACAGGCTGACGCGCGCGCAAAGTCCGCAAAAATATCGGGAACACCTTCATTAATGGTGGCGGGAAAATACCTCATTGAGACACGATCTGCGGGCAGCCAGACCAATATGTTGGAGATCGCGCAATACCTCGTTGAAAAAGAGTTAGCCGCCGAGTAACCAGCTTGTCAAACGCTCACCGCAGTGCGGGATAGCACGCGTCGTAATTCGAAGCTTGAGTGCACCGCACTGACCCCAGCGATACGCGTCAGTGTTCCCAGCAAAAACTGTTCATAGTGGGCCATGTCTCTTACCACAGCTTTCAGCAGGTAATCAGCGCTTTGACCTGTTACGACGCAACAGTCCACCACCTCGGGGACATCTGCGATCGTCTCTTCAAAAACTTCGAAGCGATCCGGCGTATGTCGGTCCATGGTGACGCTCACGTGAGCAGTGAGATGAAGACCCAGTTTTTTGGGGTCTACCATTGCGACTTGGTGGGTCATTACGCCTTCTGTCCAAAGGCGTTTCACCCGGCGAGCACAGGGGGTGGGCGATAGGCCTACACGCTCGGCAAGTTCAAGATTGTTCAGCCCAGCATCACGCTGCAAGATGTGCAGAATCTTACGATCAATACGGTCTAGCTCCAGGTCATTCCCGCCCATAAAACGCTCTAAATTGGGGATATAGGAGATAATATCCCATAAATTTAGAGAATATCACTAACTATGTGTGAATTACCGCTAATTTAAGTGACTATCCCTCGCGATGGCTGGATAGACTACGTTGCTCGCTAACCCTCTTTAGGAAGACCACTGTGAGCATGCTGCGCTTTGACCATCGTAAGTACCGCGCTTTTGAGCCGATTGCCAAGCCCGATCGCCGCTGGCCGGATCAGCGGATTACTCAGGCACCCTCTTGGTGTTCAGTCGATCTTCGTGATGGCAATCAGGCTTTGGTTGAGCCCATGAATGCGGCACAGAAACTTCGTTTGTGGGAGCTGTTGATATCCATTGGTTTTAAAGAGATCGAAGTGGGGTTTCCCTCGGCGTCCAGCCATGACTTTGCCTTTTTGCGCAAATTGATCGAGGAGGACCGGATTCCAGCGGACGTCACGGTGCAGGTACTCACTCAAGCCCGCCCCGACTTGATTACTAAGACCTTTGCGGCGTTAGCGGGTGCACGCCGAGCGGTCGTTCACTTTTATAACAGCACTTCTACAGTACAACGTGAATACGTATTTGGCCTCGATCGAGCCGGTATTACTGAGATTGCCGTGACCGGCGCACAGTTGGTGAAAGCCGCGGCTGAAGCCCAACCCGAGACAGAATGGGTTTTTGAGTACAGTCCGGAAAGCTTTACCGGGACCGAGTTGGATTTTGCGGTGACGGTGTGTGACGCGGTGAACGCGGTACTGTCCCCCACACCTGAAAACCCGGTGATCATCAATCTGCCCGCAACCGTCGAGATGAGCACCCCCAATATCTATGCTGATCAAATAGAGTGGTTCAGTGACCATGTGCGTCACCGTGACTCGTTAATTTTGTCGTTACATACCCACAACGATCGAGGGTGCGCGGTTGCCGCTTCTGAATTGGGTCTGATGGCCGGTGCTGATCGGGTAGAGGGCACGTTGCTTGGCAATGGTGAGCGTACCGGCAACATGGACATTCTGACGATGGCGATGAATCTGTATAGCCAAGGCGTCGACCCTGAGCTTGATTTCACTAATATGGATGAGATCTGCACGGTGGCGCGTGAGTGCACCCAATTACCGGTTCATCCTAGGCACCCTTACGCGGGTGAGTTGGTGTTTACCGCCTTTTCGGGCAGTCATCAGGACGCTATTCACAAATGCTTGTCAAAGCGTGATGCCGACAGTGGTTGGGATGTCGCTTATTTACCGATTGATCCCGCTGATATTGGGCGGACGTATCAGGAGGTGATTAGAATCAACAGCCAATCGGGCAAGGGCGGCGTCGCGCACGTGCTGAGGCGGGATTATGGGCTGGAGTTACCCCGCTGGTTGCAGGTGGATTTCAGCACTGCGGTGCAAGATTTAGCAGAAGACAGCGAAGCAGAGGTGTCCTCTGACGAGATCTATGCGCTTTTTCAGCAAACCTATTTAATGACCGCAGATCGATGGCAGCTTGGGAATTACCAGTTATTAAGACAAAACGGTAGTGACGGTTTAGAAGTCACCCTGACGGGGCCAGGCGGTGACGTTGCGCTGAGTGGCCAAGGGAATGGCGTGGTCGATGCCTTTGTGCAGGCCATGGAGTCCGTCACGGGTCGACACATCGTGGTAGTAGAGTATTCTGAGCACACTTTAGGGCAGAGCGCCGATGCGGAGGCAGTGTGTTACGTCCAGCTCAACATCGATGGCGAGCGGCCCTGCGGCGTCGGTCGAAGCCACGACATCGTGCACGCGTCACTAGCGGCTATTCTGTCTGCTCTGGACGGCCGCGGACTGATCACTGCCAACGCCGCTTGACCGAGCCTCACCGCGCAGCCGATGCGCATGGCCGGGCTGGCCGGTCATTGAGGCTGCTCATGTGCCTGATGCTGTGCTTGATATCGGGCTGTTCCGCGACCCAATTTATTTATAACCGAGTCGATATTGTTATTCGTTGGTACCTCGACGATTACGTCTCTTTGAGTCGTAATCAGCAGGCACAATTTGATGAGCGACTCGATGACTTATTGTCTTGGCACCGCCAAGAAGAGCTGCCCAGCTATGTCACGCTGCTTGATGAGACTCTGGTCATTCTTGACGAGGGCGTACCCGTTGAGTCGGCACGCTTAATGGCGGACAGAATAGAGGCGGCCGCTAACCGGATTCAAGGTCCCTTTTTAGACTTGTTGTTGAGCACAGGACAAACGCTCGATCGCTCGCAGCGACGGGGCTTTGTCGAGACCTTGCTGGCTAAACAAGACGAATTGGAAGCAGATCGATTAGCACGCGATGACGAGGACTATCGCACCGACATTGCCGCGCGTTTTGACGAGCAAATGTCTGACTACCTTGGGCCGCTATCTGATCAACAGACAGAGCGAATACGCAGTGGTGTGATGGAGATGACAAGGCTGGACACGTTTTGGCTAGCGGATAGACGGGTCTGGATTACGACGTTATCAGAGATTCTTATCGCGGATAGTGCCGACTGGCCGCAACAGGTGCGAGCACTGATTGCCGGTCGCGATGAGGCGCAACTGCCCGCCTACCGAGAAGGCATTGACCATAATGGTGAGGTGATCCTGCAGCTCGTTCGCGATGTGCTCATTCTGCGTAGCAGCAAGCAGGACAACAAGTTAAGACGACGGCTCAGCGCTTTACGCGACGACCTCGCCCAACTTGCGGGCGTGGACTAATGCGCGTTATCCGTCAATCAGACTGCTGTCGCGAATGGCGCCTTTGTCGGCACTGGTGACCATGCTGGCATAGACCTTGAGTGCAGTAGAGACCTTTCTTGGTCTTTCATCCACCGGCTTCCATGCTCGCGCTCGGTGATTCATGGCATCTCGACGCCCTGCCAGCGTCGCTTCATCGAGCAGGACATTGATCTGCCGCTCAGGAATATTGATCTCAATGATATCGCCGGGTTCGATCAGGGCGATTGCTCCGCCCGCTGCCGCCTCGGGTGAGACATGCCCAATCGACAAGCCTGATGTACCGCCTGAGAAGCGACCATCCGTAATTAGGGCGCAGGCTTTGCCCAAATCTTTCGATTTCAGGTAACTGGTGGGGTAGAGCATCTCTTGCATACCGGGCCCGCCGCGCGGCCCCTCGTAGCGGATGACGACCACATCCCCTGCCTTAACACGATCTTCGAGAATATCGCTGACGGCGCCCTCTTGGCTTTCGCAAATATGCGCGGGCCCACTAAAGCGTAACGAGGCGTCATCGACGCCAGCAGTTTTGACCACGCAGCCCGCTTCAGCGATATTGCCAAATAGGACAGCGAGCCCGCCCTCTTGTGAGTAAGCGTGCGCCATATCCCTGACACAGCCCGAGTGTCGGTCGGTATCCAGAGTTGGCCAGCGCACTGCCTGACTGAAGGCCTGTTGTGTAGGGATACCCGCCGGGCCCGCCGCATAAAGCGTGCGCACATCGTCGCGCTCCGTTTGCATAATATCCCAGTCTGATAAGGCGCTGGCCAGGCTATCACTGTGGACCGTGGGGCAATCGAGATGCAGTAAGTGGCCGCGTGCCAGTTCACCAAGAATCGCCATCACGCCGCCGGCCCGGTGCACATCCTCCATGTGGTAGAGGGGGGTGCTCGGAGCGACCTTGCACAGCTGTGGCACCTTTCGCGATAGGGTGTCGATATCTGCCATATCAAAGTCCACTCCCGCTTCTTGTGCTGCCGCAAGCAGGTGCAGAATCGTATTGGTCGATCCTCCCATCGCAACATCGAGGGTCATCGCATTCTCAAAGGCCTTTTTACTGGCAATTTCTCTCGGTAAGGCCGTCTTGTCATCTTGCTCATACCAGCGCTTAGCGACCTCTACAATCAAACGTCCGGCACGCAGGAAAAGCTGCTCACGATCAGCATGTGTGGCGAGCAGTGAGCCATTGCCCGGCAAACTCAAACCGAGCGCCTCGGTCAGGCAATTCATTGAGTTGGCAGTAAACATGCCCGAGCATGAACCGCAGGTAGGACAGGCTGAGCGCTCATAGGCTTCTACCGTCGCATCATCGGCACTCGAGTCAGCCGCAATGACCATTGCATCCACTAAATCGAGTTTGTGTTCTGACAGGGCGGTTTTTCCCGCTTCCATTGGGCCACCCGAGACAAATATCACCGGGATATTGAGGCGCATGGCCGCGTTGAGCATCCCCGGTGTGATTTTATCGCAGTTAGAAATACACACCATGGCATCGGCACAGTGCGCATTGACCATGTATTCGACCGAATCCGCAATGAGATCCCGAGAGGGCAAGCTGTAGAGCATCCCGTCATGGCCCATTGCGATGCCATCGTCGACAGCAATGGTATTAAATTCTTTAGCGACGCCACCTGACGCCTCGATTTCGCGAGCGACCAGCTGCCCGAGATCTTTAAGATGCACGTGCCCTGGTACAAACTGAGTAAATGAATTGACCACCGCAATGATCGGCTTTTCAAAGTCACCATCTTGCATGCCGGTGGCGCGCCATAGCGCGCGAGCACCTGCCATATTACGCCCAGCGGTCGAAGTGCGGGATCGGTATTGGGGCATTGAAATCTCCCAGTGTTTAAAAAACGAGGGTCAGCTTATCACTGGCAGTCATTCAGTGTGATACCGGCCGGATCAGGACGGCTGCGTTTCGTTGCCAGTTATACAGTTGTTGTTTCTCTACTGGCAATGCTTCTTGCGTGGTTGGCGCAAAGCCTTGCTCAAGAAACCAATGGGTCGTCTGTGTAGTGAGCGCGAAAACGTGCGTCAGAGCGTGCTCTGCGGCCTGGTTCAGCAGCGCTTGAAGCAGTTGTTCGGCTCGGCCGGCGCGCCGGTAATCGGGGTGCGTCGCCACACAGGCAATTTCGCCCACCTTTTCATCTGGGTAAGCATAGAGTGCCGCGCAGGCAATCACCCGACCATCGCGCTCGAGAATCGAAAAGTGCTCGATTTCCTCTTCGAGCCGCTCGCGTGACCTTCTGACTAAGGCGCCACTGTCCTCGAGCGGACGGATGAGTTCGACAATGCTCGCGATGTCGTCAATGTGCGCGCGTCTGGCTTGCTCATACTGATTTTGCGCGATCAGCGTGCCCGAACCATCATGAGTGAACAATTCTTCCATCAGCGCATCTTCACGCTCGAAGCTGATGACATGGCTGCGCTCCACCCCGGCGATGCAGGCACGGCAGGCTGCATCTCTGAGTCGCTTTTGCTCATGATCATTGATGATAAGTTGTTCTGCTGTGGCGACGGTGCATTGACGGATTAGTTGGCCGTCGGCGGTCATAAGCCCCTCGTATCGATCGAGGAATAGCAGTTTATCTGCGCCGATCGCCACTGCGACGGCTTCTGCGACTTCACTGGCACTGACGCTGAAGAGCTCCCCAGCGGGTGAGTAGCCCAATGGTGAAATGAGGGCAATCGCGTCATTGTCGAGTACCGATACGATGCCTTCAGCATCCACCCTTCGAACCGCACCGCTGTGAAGATAGTCAACGCCATCATAGATACCCAATGGACGCGCGGTAACAAAGTTGCCGCTGATCACTCGCAGCCGTGCGCCGAGCAGCGGGGTGTTGGGCAGCCCTGTCGACATCATGCGCTCTAAGTGCAGCCGTTGATGTGACGCCGCATCACTCGCAATGGCCAACGTGTGATCATCGGTAATGCGGATACCGTGATGAAACTGTTCAGGCGTATTATTAGCGGCCAGCTTCTGACCAATGGCTTCGCGTGTGGCGTGGACGAGTACGAGGCGTACCCCGAGTGAATGCAGCAACGCTAAGTCGTGAACCAGTGTGACGCATCGCGGTGTATCGAGTGCACCACTGCCGAGATAAACGACAAACGTTCTCCCTCGGTGCGCCTTGATGTAGGGACCCGTATAACGAAACCATGCGATGTTGCTGTCTTCTGAAGTCATGATTGCCTAGTGGTGTGTCGGTGCTGTGAGCCATTAATGCTCTGGTAAGTCCGCCCGTCCTTTGGGGCATGGCATCCTACCTGAGTCATGACGCCCCAAGAAAGAGTAAAAAAACCGTCGCGCGAAGACAATGGCAGGATCCGACTGGCAGCCGTCTCGCGTTACCGATAGGCTAGTCGCACGACGTGCAGCAACGTTGAACACGGCATTGCGGTGCCACATTAGGAATGTTGAATGCCACCTCCGATCGCTCCTGGAATTGACGCGCTCGCGTCAGATTGGCTTGATGACAGTGTCAGGGCGTCATCAGTCCGCTTGACCGCCCGATTGGGCAGCAGTGCTTATGAAGCCCTTTGTGAAGTCGTCGCGGAGGCTGATCAGTCGCAGACTTTCCGCACTTTGATGGCCGGCAGTGATTTTTTTGTCGACCAGGCTGGCCGACAATCAGCTTGGCTGTGCGACGCACTGGCTGATGGCACCTTGCTGGTGGCGCGCGAATGGACGACTGAGCAATGGGATGCGGCCCTCGCCATCTTGTGTGGGCCCAATGCGTCTGAGTCTGATTGTCTCGCTGCTTTGCGCACGTTTCGGCATCGGCATTTGGTACGCATTATCTGGCGCGAAGTGGCGCAGTTGGCCACAGTGGAGGACACCTTCGCTGAGCTGAGCGGCCTAGCCGATTGTTGCATTCGTGCTGCAGTCGCTTTTGCCGTGTCGGCGCTGCGGCCGAAATACGGGTTACCGATCGGACAAGAGTCCGGTGACGAGCAGTCCTTGGTGGTGCTGGCAATGGGCAAGCTCGGTGGCAACGAATTAAATCTGTCTTCTGATATTGATCTCATTTTCGCTTATCCGGAGGCCGGCGAGACAGAAGGAGGGAAACAGCGGCTCGCCAATCAGACTTACTTTGTTCGGCTGGGGCAGCTGGTGATTCGTTTACTCGACGCGGTGACCGAAGACGGTTTTGCGTTTCGAGTCGATATGCGGTTAAGGCCCTATGGTGACAGCGGCGCATTGGTCGGCGCTTTTAGCGCCTTAGAGCTCTATTATCAGGAGCAGGGCCGTGAGTGGGAGCGCTATGCGATGGTAAAAGCGCGACCCATTACTGGCACTGCGGCGGCAAAAACCAGCTTAATGGCTATGCTAAGTGCCTTTGTATATCGACGTTATACCGATTTTTCGGTCATTGCGGCTCTGCGGAGTATGAAGTCGATGATGCGTGCCGAGGTGACCCGCTTGGGGATAGAAGCCGACGTGAAACGCGGTTCCGGCGGTATCCGCGAGATTGAATTTATTGCGCAGAGTCTGCAGTTGATTCATGGGGGGCGTATGCCCGGGCTACGTTTGCAATCACTCCTGCCAACGTTGCAGGCCTTGATGCAGGCTGACGTCTTGCCGACACAACAGGGCCAGCGTTTATCAGATCATTATCGTTTGCTCCGACGGGTGGAACACGGACTCCAAGGGATGGCCGATCGACAGACTCAAGCGTTGCCGACTGAGCCGCTCGACAAAGCCAAGTTGGCCATCCTAGTCGGGTACGCTTCGTGGGAATCGCTCGATGGCGACCTCGTTGTTGCGCGCGGCGAGGTCGATGCTGTATTTAGTGCTCTGATTGCCGACCCAAATGACCAGTCGAGCAATGAGCTGGTCGTATCTCAAACACGCTTTTCTGCGCTCAATGCGGAGACGCTGACGGTATTGGGTTATCGACACCCTGGTCTTACTTGGGAGACAGTGGGGTCATTGCTTGATAGTCCCTGGGTGGCAAGCTTACAAGGGGAGGGGCGGCAGCGTTTTGAGGCGTTTCTGCCGTTACTGTGCGAGATGGCCGCTCATGAAGCCAACCCAGACAATGCCTTAACGCGGGCGTTGCCCTTTGTGAGGGCCGTTTGCCGGCGCAGTGCCTATCTCGTGTTACTGCAGGAAAACCCTGCTGCCTTGAAACATTTGCTGTCCCTCGTTGCGGCCAGCACCTGGGTCGCCGATCGCTTGGCGTCGCGCCCTGAGCTTTTGGATGAGTTGCTTCATGAGGCACAACTTTTCAGCGCGCCGAGTCGTGACGAGATAAAAGCCTTGGTGCGGCAACAGCTGCTGCGGATTCCGGAGGAGGATTTGGAAGGGCAGATGGGCGCATTAAGCCGCATCAAGGAGGGCGCGATATTGCGAGTCGCCGCCAGTGAGCTATCTGGCACGCTTCCGGTGATGCAGGTGAGTGACAATTTGACCTTTCTCGCCGAGGTGATGATCGAGCAAGCGATCGCAGTCGCTCGCGCTGAACTCGTGCAACGTCATGGTGAGCCTCAGGCAGAGCAGGTTGGGTTTGCGGTGATGGCCTATGGAAAACTGGGTGGCATTGAGTTGAGTTATGGTTCAGATCTTGATTTGGTGTTTGTATTTAATGGTGCCGATGGACAAACCGCTGGCCCTAAAGTGATCGACAATAGCCGTTTTTATACGCGACTCGCCCAGCGGGTGACCCATGTGCTGTCGGCGCAAATGTTTTCAGGAAGGTTATACGAGGTGGACCTTCGGTTGCGCCCTGACGGGGATTCTGGGTTGGTTGCCACGACCCTCACCGGCTTCAGGCGTTATCAACTCGAATCTGCATGGACGTGGGAGCATCAGGCTTTGGTGCGTAGCCGCACGGTCGCGGGTGACCCCTCGCTCAGGGCATCGCTGGAGCAACTGCGCCGAGAGGTCCTGACCATGCCTCGGGACGCGCTCGTATTGTCAGTAGCCGTGCGTGACATGCGCCACAAAATGCTGACCGAGCAGGTATCGATGAACCGCGGCGTTGAGCGCTTCGATATCAAGCGTGATCAAGGTGGTATTGTCGACATCGAATTTGTGGTGCAATACCTCGTGTTAGCTCATGCGTCTGAGTATCCAGCGCTGGCGCAGTGGTCAGATGTGATCCGTTTATTGGAAAGCCTCGAACAAGTGGGGGTCCTAAGTGCGGATCAGGCGGCTGTGTTGTCGAGCCGTTATTTGATCTACCGAAGTGCATTACACGGGCTTGCGCTGCAAGGTGCAGATACACAGGTTGAGGCGGGCGCGCATGTGGCGGGTCGCGAACAGGTAAAACGGGTGACAGAGGCATTATTGCCCGGTCTTCAAGCAACATAGAGTCGGGCCTTGGTGGCGCGATTAAGGACGTAGTATGGATCTCTCACAACTCACCGGCCACATTTGGCTCGATGGCGAAATGGTGCCCTGGCAGGAAGCGAAGGTGCATGTCTTAACCCATACCTTTCATTATGGTCTGGGCGTTTTCGAGGGTGTGCGTGCTTATAACACCTCACAAGGCGCCGCTATCTTCCGCTTGCAAGAGCATACCGATCGCTTGTTTCGTTCCGCCCACATTTTGCGCATGGAGATGCCCTTCGACAAAGGGACTCTGAGTGAGGCACAGCGTCAGGTGGTGCGTGCCAATGGGTTAGATGAGGCGTATATCCGTCCGATGTGCTTTCTCGGTTCGGAGGGAATGGGATTGCGCGCCGATAATCTGAAAACACATGTGATGGTGGCGGCGTGGGCATGGCCATCGTATATGGACCCCGAAGCTAGGGATCGTGGTATTCGCGTCGCGACGTCGAGCTATACGCGTCACCACGTGAACATCACCATGTGTAAAGCCAAAGCCAATGGCAACTACATCAACTCTATTCTTGCGTTGAGGGAAGCCCTAGATGCCGGCTTCGAAGAGGCGTTATTGTTAGATAACGAAGGTTACGTCGCTGAAGGCAGCGGCGAGAACGTCTTCTTGGTGCGCAATGGGGTGCTGTACACGCCAGAATTGACCTCTTGCTTAGAGGGCATCACACGCGACAGCATTATTCGTATCGCAGAAGATCAGGGTCTTACCGTGAAGGAAAAGCGCATTACTCGCGATGAAGTTTATGTTGCAGATGAAGCTTTTTTTACTGGTACGGCGGCTGAGGTTGTCCCGATTCGTGAAGTGGATAACCGCACGATTGGCACTGGAGTTCGCGGGCCGATTACTGAAACCTTACAACGCATTTACCTCGAGTCAGTGCGCGGCGCGCAGGCAGACTATGCTGACTGGCTGGCCCCTGTCGCATAGCGGGATTGCGGGAGTAAAGAGGCACTGTGTGACGGTTGGCGACGTGATGTAACGAGTGGAATTGGCGTAGAAACTTTGCCTTAGCGCGCCTCAGCAATAGCAGTGTTCGAGTTGGTTGGAGATCACATGATGGAAACCTTGTCTTCGGGCATTCAGTATCGGCATTGGCCGGTACAAGAGGCAAAAGCCTGCATTTTGTTGATACACGGGCTGGCTGAGCATACGGGGCGGTACGAGCGTTTAGCTGCTTATTTTAATGCGAGAAGCATCGCCGTCGTGGGCCCTGATCATATCGGCCACGGTGCGTCGCCGGGTACTCGCGCCTATGTCGCCCAGTTCAGTGAGTATCTTGCTCCCCTCACCGAGTTGCGTGATGCGATGACTGGTTGGTATCCGGATACGCCCACGTTCATGCTCGGGCACAGCATGGGCGGTTTAATTGCCGCGCACCTACTACTTCAGGATGCGCAGTCTTACCGAGGCGCCATGCTCTCTGCCCCGGCCTTTTCCGCAGATGAGGCAGTGTCACCCGTAACGCTTTGGTTGGGCCGGCTGTTGCGCGCCGTCATGCCCAAAATAGGCATGATGAGTTTAGAGGCGGACCAGATCAGTCGCGATCCTGCGGTCGTGGCCGATTATATTGCCGATCCTCTGGTTTATAACGGCAAAATCACCGCCGCGTTGGGGATGGAACTACTGAGTGCGATGGACGACGCCATCGCGGGTGCGCAGCACATTACTTTGCCGATCTACATTGCTCATGGGGAAGCAGATGTCATGGCCATGCCCGATGGATCACGCGCCTTTTTTCAGGCATTGGCTTCTCAAGATAAAACGCTGGATTGGTGGCCTGACCTCTACCACGAGATTTTTAATGAACCTGAGTCCGAAGCAGTGATGGACCGTTTCGCAGGGTGGTTGGAAGCGCATTTGTGAGTGATTCGCTGGCACTGGTGCTGGGCGCGGGCGGTCAACTTGGGCAAGCGTGTGTGGCAGCGGCGCCATCGCAACTGCGTGTTCATGGGTTGGCTCGAGCGCAATGTGATGTGACTGACGACGGCGCACTACGTGATTGCCTCCGGCGCTTGTCGCCGCAAATGGTCATTAACGCCGCTGCTTATACTGCGGTGGATGCTGCCGAGGGTGATCTCCACCGGGCGCAGGCGCTTAATGCTGACGCGCCGCAACGGTTAGCCACACTCTGCGCCGAGCAGGGTATTCGTCTCGTGCATGTGTCGACTGATTTTGTGTTTGATGGCGCCGCAACGACCCCTTATCTAACGACAGACACCCCTGCACCCCTAGGGGTCTACGGCGAAACCAAATTACAGGGTGAGCAAGCAGTACTCGCGAGTGGCACGAGTCATGCGGTGGTACGTACGAGCTGGGTCTATGCTCCTCAAGGCAAGAATTTTATGATCACGATGTTGAGGCTCATGCGAGAGCGCGGTGCGGTGAGCGTCGTCAGTGATCAGGTGGGCGCTCCCACGGCAGCGTCCAGTCTAGCTCGAATTTGTTGGCGATTAGCTCAGAGGCCTGAGGCGGTGGGTCTTTTCCATTGGAGCGACGAGGGGGAAATCAGTTGGTATGAATTTGCCTGTGCCATTCGTGACGAGGCGTTGGCCATCGGGTTGTTAACGACCGCGGTCACGGTAGATCCCATTACCACCTCAGCATTTCCGACTGCGGCTAAGCGGCCCGCTTACAGTGTGCTGAATGTAAAACAAACGTGTCACCAACTAGGCGTGGTGCAGCGCCCTTGGCGCGATGCGTTGCGTGACAATTTAAGAGCCGTCAAGGCGAGGGAGTCTTAATATCGTGACACAGTCTTTGCTGGTAACAGGTGGCGCGGGGTTCATTGGGGTGAACTTTGTGAACCATTGGGCGCAGGCGCACCCGGACCACACTTTAGTGGTCCTCGATGCGCTCACCTATGCCGGGAATCGTGCCAGCTTAGCGCCGTTGGAAGGCAGTGGCCGCGTTGAATTTGTCGAAGGAGATATTTGTGATTCGGCGCTCGTGGCGCGTGTCATGAGCGACTATGGTACTGACACCATCGTGCATTTTGCTGCAGAGAGCCATGTCGACCGATCGATCACGGGCCCCGATGAGTTTATCCGCACGAATCTTCAGGGCACCCATGTCTTACTTTCCGCTGCTCGCAACGCTTGGCTGTCGGGCTCGGGTTGCGAGCACCGTTTTCATCATGTCTCTACTGACGAGGTATACGGATCACTCACTCTTAATGACCCACCTTTCACAGAGACCACTCGCTACGAGCCAAATTCCCCTTATTCGGCGAGTAAGGCGGGGAGTGATCATATGGTGCGGGCGTATCACCACACTTATGGGTTGCAGGTCACGACGAGTAATTGCTCGAATAATTACGGGCCCTACCACTTCCCCGAGAAATTAATTCCCCTGTGCCTGACGCGTATTTTAGACGGTGGCGCACTGCCTATTTATGGTGATGGAACCAATATTCGTGATTGGCTGTACGTGAAAGATCACGCTCGTGGCATTGCGGCTGTGCTTCATAGAGGTACATCGGGTGAGGTCTATAACATTGGTGGTCAGAATGAATGGGCTAATCTCGATATTGTGAGATTGCTGTGCCGGATGCTAGACGAACGCTTTGCGGGGAACGATACGTTAGCTCAACGATTTCCAAATGCACCGCCGGCGCGGAGTTTGTCCAGCGAGAGCCTGATCGAGTTTGTGATGGATCGTGCTGGCCACGATTGGCGTTATGCGATTGATGCATCAAAAATCGAAAGTGAGCTGGGCTTTGTGCCTGAGGAGACTTTTGAAAGTGGACTCAGTAAAACGGTTGATTGGTATCTCGATAACGAAGATTGGTGGCGGCCACTGCTGTAGTGTTTTGGTTTAAGCCATCGAAGTAGCACACGTCATCGATCGCGTTTTTGTCGATGGACCCACCAGAACGAAACCACTGGAGAGCGCGTCATCAGCCGTTTCGTTGCGGAACTGGGTGTGCTCACGTTGTGTTTGGGATGGGTGGTTACGGCTGACGGAGTGCTTCATTGCTGAACAAGGGCAGGGCGTCCCAATGAATACCGTGGCAGTCCTTCTCTGACACCTGCGGCAGTGTTCCGTTAAGAATGGGCCAATTGATGCCAACGGTCGGGTCATCCCAGGCCAGCGTGATTTCGCTGCCGGGGTGGTAGTAGTCGGTGCACTTGTACAAAAAGTCGGCGCTGTCGCTTAGAGCATAAAAGCCGTGAGCACAGCCAGGTGGCACCCAGAGTTGTTTGTGATTCTCCGCGGTCAGTGTGACGCCGTACCACTGGCCACAACTCGGTGAATCGGCGCGGCAATCGACGATCACGTCAAAGACTTCGCCTGAGGTCACCCGGACGAGCTTGCCTTGTGGTTGCGTTGTTTGGAAATGCATTCCACGCAGAATCCCGCGTGATGACCGGCTGTGATTATCTTGAACAAATGGCTGGTCAATGCCCGCTTCGGCATACCGATCTGCGTGCCAAGTCTCAAGAAAAAATCCACGGGCATCACCATGGACTTTAGGGCGCAGTATAGAAGCGCCCGCTATTGGTGTGGGTTCAATCTCCATCAAAGATGAACTCGCCTTCATTCACGAGTCGTTCTAGGTAAACGCCGTAACCGCTTTTGGTTAGCGGCGCGGCCAATGCCAGCACCTGCTCGGCATCAATGTAGCCCAGTCGATAGGCGATTTCCTCTAAGCACGCGACCTTGAGGCCTTGCCGTTCTTCAACGACGCGGATGAAGTTGCCGGCATCGAGCAACGATTGGTGCGTGCCGGTATCGAGCCACGCGGTGCCTTGCCCCATGACTTCGACTTGTAATGTGCCCTGCGCGAGATAATGGCGATTAATATCGGTAATTTCGAGCTCACCTCGCGCAGAAGGGCGGATACCCTTAGCGACCGAGACGACATCGTTGTTATAAAAATACAGACCGGTGACGGCATAGTGTGAGCGCGGCTGGTCTGGCTTTTCTTCAATCCCAATGGCAGACCCATGGGCATCAAATTCAACCACGCCATAACGTTCTGGGTCATTGACGTAGTAGGCGAAGACCGAAGCTGCGTCATTACGTTGCGCAGCTCGCCTCAGCTTGGTCGTGAGACCGGCACCGTAAAAAATGTTATCGCCTAGAATCAAACAGACCGGTGTGTCGCCAATAAAGTCCTCCCCGAGCAAAAACGCCTGTGCCAAGCCGTCGGGGCTAGGTTGCAGTGTGTATTGGATATTGATGCCCCACTGCCGGCCATCCCCCAATAAATCGGCATAGGCCAGTTGATCTTGCGGCGTGGTAATGATCAGCACATCCCGAATACCCGATTGCATCAGGGTGGCAAGCGGGTAGTAAATCATGGGTTTGTCATAAACCGGCATCAGCTGCTTGCTGACGGTAGTCGTTAATGGGTGCAGTCGGGTACCAGATCCACCAGCGAGAATGATGCCCTTGTAGTGCGTGGAAAGTGACATAAAAGTATGACTTTATAAGACGCTGGCAGTCTACAGCCCGGTGGCAGGCTTGGCGAGTGGGCGATACACTCAGCGCCGCTGTACTTTGACGCTGTCAGCCGATATTGTGGCAGGCAGACTGCCATTAGTTTTCTCGACCAGGAGTAACCCATTAACGCGCCGATTCATTCGCCTCATCCTGCGCTCACTGGGATGGATCAGCGCCCTGAGCGCGGCCTCCGTATTGCGCTGTTGGGTTATCGGTCAGCCCCTTTTTCGGGCGGGCAGGGCGTTTATCTGCGTTATCTCAGTCAATCGTTGACGGCATTGGGTCATGAGGTGACGGTGATTTCGGGGCCGCCCTATCCAGACCTCGCTGACACTGTCAGGCTGGTTAAGCTACCGAGTCTTGATCTATACGCCCGAGATTTGGGCAGCGTCACACGAACTGAACTGCGCGACCCTTTGAATCGGCGAGAGTGGATTAGCAAATTAAGCGGCGGCTTCGTTGAGCCTTGGACCTTTGGTGAACGCGCACGTGATTGGATACTGGCCCATGCCCAGCACTTTGATGTCATACACGACAACCAAACGCTGGCAGATGGCATTCTTGATCTGCAACAGGCGGGCCTGCCCGTCGTGACCACGATTCATCATCCTATTAGTCGCGATTTAAACGTGGCGTTGGCCGGTGCGTCAGGCTGGCGTGCGCGATTATTGGTTCGCCGCTGGCATTCTTTTTTAACGATGCAGGCGCGAGTGGCTGCGCAACTGAATCACATTGTGACCGTCTCGAGAGCTTCAGCAGCTGACATTGCCACAGACTTTGGTGTGCTGCCCAGTGCGATCCAGGTCATACCCAATGGGGTGGATACTGAGTTGTTCCGAGCGTTGCCCGATGTCACCCGAAAACCCGCTCAGTTGATCGCGACAGCGTCTGCTGACGCGCCCTTAAAGGGCTTGGCTGTATTGTTGCAGGCGTTTAAATTACTCAGCGCTGACCGACCGGCATTGCAGTTGGTGTTAATTGCCTCACCGAAGCCCGGGGGTGACACCGAGGCGCTGATCAGTCAACTACAACTCGGTGACCGCATTCACTTTGTAGGCGGCGCTTCCCACGCTGATATTGTTCGCTTGTACGCAGAGAGCACGGTCGCAGTGGTCCCATCACTTTATGAGGGGTTTGGCTTGCCGGCTGTCGAAGCGATGGCGTCGGGTATTCCACTGGTATCGAGTGATGGTGGTGCGTTAGCAGAAGTGGTGGGTGATGGCGGGTTATTGGTGCCTGCCGGCGATGCTAAAGCGCTTGCTGAGGCGGTTGATGTGGTGTTGTCCGAGGCCGATGTCGCTGCCGAGCTGATCAATCGAGGGCAACACCGCGCGCATCGCACTTTCTCTTGGTCGGTCTGCGCACGACTGATGGTCGAGCAGTATCGGCGATGCATTGATTCATGTTGACGCTGGATTTAGACGAATTGGCGTTGAAACCAGGTGATCTGTGCTTGGATATCGGTTGTGGAGAGGGTCGACATTCCTTGGCAGCTTATTGTTTGCCCGATGTTCACGCAGTGGGTATCGATCTTTCTGAAACGGCGCTAGCGACTGCTACTGAAAGAATGAGCGATATGCAGTGTCATTCGCCTCAGGGTGAGATTGGATTTGGAGTGGGTGATGCCACCGTTCTGCCCATCGCTGATAATACCGCCGATGTCGTGATTGCCAGTGAGATATTAGAGCACATCCCAAACTACCTTCTGGTGCTGGAGGAGGCCATGCGGGTTTTAAAACCCGGTGGCAAACTGGGGATCAGTGTGCCGCGCCAATGGCCAGAGTGGATTTGCTGGCGTTTGAGTGAGGGGTATCGAACGACCCCTGGTGGGCATATTCGTATTTTTGATGCCACGCATCTCCGTCGTGAAGTGGAGCGTTTGGGTTTTATCTGTGTTGGCCGGGGCAGCGCTCATGCCTTGCACGTGCCTTACTGGTGGTTAAAGTGCCTTTTTTGGCGCCTCGACCGAGAGCCTTGGCTGGTTAAAGCTTATCACCGCCTCCTCGTGTGGGACTTGATGAAAAAGCCATGGCTGACCCGTGCGATCGATGTGTTACTCAATCCGTTTATGGGTAAAAGCATTATTTTGTATTTTACTAAGCCCGCATGATGACGGCTCGATCTGTGCAGACCATGCGACTGAGCGGCGGCTCGTATCCTGACAGCTGGTTGCGGCCAACGGTCGACTTTATCCTGAAGACTCAAAGGCCATCTGGCGAAATACCATGGTTCGAGGGAGGGCACACTGACCCCTGGGATCACACCGAGGCAGCGATGGCGCTGAGTATTGCCGGTGAAATCGATGCGGCAGAGCGCGCCTATCTCTGGCTGTCAGACACGCAGCTTGTCGATGGAAGCTGGTGGGCCTGTTATCGCGAGGGGCAACCCGATCGATCAGTGGAGCGACGCGAGACCAATTACATAGCCTATATTGCGACAGGGGTATGGCATCACTTTTTGATTGCACAAGATGCCCTATTCCTCGAGCGGTTGTTTCCTGTGGTTGTGCGCGCACTAGAGTTTGTATTGCGTTATCAGGGCCCAGAGGGCGAGATTGATTGGGCGGTTGACAGCGTGGGTGCGCCACTCGGTGACGCATTGGTGACCGGCTGCAGTTCTATCTACAAATCGCTGGAGTGCGGCATATTGATCGCCGATCAGCTAGGCCAAAAGCGAGATCATTGGGAAAACGCGAGGTCACGACTCGGTGAGGCATTACGACATAAGCCGGCGCGCTTTGATCGCACTTGGGAGAGCAAGTCTCGCTATGCAATGGACTGGTTTTACCCGATCTTAACCGGAGTGGTAGAAGGCGAAGCGGCGCAACAGCGGTTGAGCAGTCGTTGGTCAGAATTTGTTGAGCCCGGGATCGGCTGTCGCTGTGAAAATCACCAGCCCTGGGCCACGGTCGCAGAATCCTGCGAGTTGACCTTGGCGTTATTGGCGGCGGGGCAGCGAGAGCAGGCAGCCGAATTATTCAGCTGGTTGGCGCAGTGGCGAGATAATGATGGCGCATGGTGGACTGGGTATCAGTTTGCTGAACGGACGCTATGGCCATTAGAAAAGCCCACGTGGACCGCGGGGGCCGTGCTATTGGCAGCGGACGCACTGACTGAGCACACCGCAGCGTGCCGCCTATTTATGGGCTCGACTCTGAATGACTCTTTAGAGGCGCCTCCGCTGGAGGCGGGGGTCTAGTGAGTGCGTCAGCCCGCCAGTCGGCGCAGGGCGCGCAGGCTTCCCACTGTTCCCTCGGGGGTAAAGAGCCCTGATTGTTGTGCCAACCGCCAAATAGTATAAGGCGCCTGACCACCGTCAGCGGGGTCTGGAAAAACGTCGTGAATGGCGAGGATTCCGCCGGGTTCGATACGCGGGGCCCAGTGGCGATAATCAGCGAGCGCCGCGTCGAGGCTATGACCACCATCGATAAATACGACGCTTAATGGGCCCGCCCAATGAGCTGCGAACTGTGCACTTCCGGTAACGATGGGAATGACGACTTGCTCGAGATCAGCCTGAACAATATTGCGACGAAACGCCGCAAAGGTATCGAATAATCCTTCGGCGTTTACTAACTCAGCATCGTGGTGGCTCTCTCCTATTTGATGCTCCTCAGAGCCGCGATGATGGTCTATTGCGAATACGGCGGTTTGTCGCGCTTGTGCGGCTTGACCTAACCAGATCGTTGAGCGACCGCAGTAGCTTCCAATTTCCAAAAGAGGGCCAGTAGCGGTTGCGGCCAGCGCCCACTCGTAAAGTTGTAGGCCCTCATTGTCCGGCAAAAATCCACGGACATCGGCGTGGGGTGGCTGTGGCATGGTAGGCTCCCTCTGATCAGTTTGAGAGTATACGATTGTCTTGAGCGTTCGAAACCGGTGGTCCCTTTCTATTAATCTCCTTGTTTATTCTTGGGTGATGCGGCTCTTAGTGCCACTCTTTCTGGCGCGTCTTTGGTGGCGCGGGCGAAATCAGTCGGGTTATCGAGCGCATTTATGGCGTCGCCTGGGCTGGTATGGCAGCGTGCCGGCGTCTCGGCCACGCAAGCTGATATGGATTCACGCGGTCTCGGTTGGTGAGACCTTAGCGATTTCGCCGCTCATTGAGCGTTTGCTGGGTGATCGGGACGACCTCTCCCTGCTCATTACGTCGACGACGCCAACCGGCGCCGCTCAAGTTCGACAACGTTTTGGTGAGCGGGTTTTTAGTGATTGGATTCCTTTTGATACCCCAGGCGCGGTGCGTCGCTTTCTTACTCATTGGCAGCCCCGTGTTGGCGTATTTGTTGAGACTGAAATTTGGCCCAATATGGTGGTACAGGCGCATGCGGAAGCCATACCCGTGGTGCTGCTGAATGCTCGTCTGTCAAAACGATCTGCCAGAGGGTATGCGCGCGTGTCGAGCGTGATCCGCCCGACGCTTGCCTCTTTTTCGACAATTGCCGCCCAGGAACGCGCTGACGCGAGGCGACTGGTTGCGCTGGGTGCATGCCCTGATCAGGTCGTCGTAACGGGGAATTTAAAATTTGCGTTGGATCCGCAGGCGTTGCGGGCGGCTTATCAGGCTGAGCATCAGCGGCTGGGCGGGGCGCTTCAAGATAGACCTGTTTGGTTGGCTGCCAGCACACACCCCGGAGAGGAGGAGGCTGTATTAAACGCGTTTTTAGCCTTGAAGGGCGTCTCGCCGAACGCGCTGTTGATGTTGGCACCGCGTCACCCAGAGCGCGCAGACTCCATTCTTGCACTGCCGGCGATGCAGGCTTTACAGGTAATACGTCATAGTGAGCAGCGCGACATGCAACGATCGGATGACGTATTGCTGATTGATACCTTAGGGTCTTTGGGCGCGCTCACCGGTTTTGCCGATTTGGTATTTGTCGGCGGGAGTTTGGTGCCTCACGGCGGCCACAACCCATTAGAAGCGGCGGTGTGGCAGTTGCCTATTCTTACTGGCTCTCACACGTTTAACTTTGCGACCATGTACCGTGACTTAGTGCGATGTGGTGGCGCCATACAAGTTGAGCTTCCGACGCTAACCGACGCTGTGATGGGTTTGATCGGGCCGGATTCAGATCGGCGTCAAGCCACTGAAATAGGAGCTCGTGCTGGCGCGTTCCAGTCAGCGCAAAGCGGTGTGATAGAGGCACAATGGGCGGTGTTATCAGCCCACTTGCCCTGACCTACTCAGCAGCAGATGCTGTCGGCGCGACGGGCTGCAGTAAAAAGCTCTCCAGCCGAGCGATATCCTCTGGAGATAGCGTGCCCGCGACCTCTTTGAGCCTCAGTGAATTGATGATGAAGTCATAGCGACTGTTGGCGTAGTCACGTTGCGCCGCAAACACCTTATTTTGCGCATTGAGTACGTCTACGATGTTACGCGTGCCGACCTCATAGCCAGCTTGCGTCGCGTCGAGTGCACTTTGGCTGGAGATGATTGACTGCTGTCTCGCTTTGACTCTAGAAACATCTGATACGACGGTCATGTGCAGGGATCGCGCTTGCGTGACGGTATTGCGGGTCAGGTTGATGCGTGATTCACGGGCGACATTGAATTGCTCTGCGGCGCGTCGCCGGTTAGCGCTGACCGCGCCGCCAGAAAATAACGGCATGTCAAATCTGACTTGCCACGTCTCATTGGTTTGATCCGAGTTTGGCGGCAGATTGAACAGGCTAGGGGGGTTTTGATCGATGCTGCCAGTCGTTTCGGTATCTTGATAACGATAAGTCGCGGTGACCGTCGGTGCGTGCTCCATCTTGGAAGAGGTGGCATTTTGACGCGCGGCTTCTTCGGCATAACGCGCGGCCGCAAGCTCACTGTTATTGGATAGCGCAAAATCAACCCATTCCGATCGATCACTGGGCTCGGGAAGTCTGGGGTCAAACTCCTCTCCCAACACGTAAAGCGCGCCAGGGGCCTGACCCGTTAACACCGACAGATTTTCTTTCGCTACCGCAACGTTATTTTCGTCGACGATACGGGTTACTTGGGCTAAGTCTCTGGCCGCTTCTGCTTCATACACATCGGTGATAGCAATGAGACCTACCTCAAAGCGTTGGCGCGTCTGCTCTAGTTGGCGTTCAAAGGCACGCTCTTGAGCTTGCGAAGCGCGTAGATTGTCCTGTGCTCTCAAAACTGCAAAATAGGCCTGTACCACGCGTACAATCAGGTCCTGCTGCGCTGCAGCGAGGTTCGCTTCTGCTTGGCGTGAGGTTTCTTTGCCCGCTCGCCAGCCAAACCAGGCCGACAGATTAAACAGCGTTTGCGACAAACTGACGTCGTAACCCTCGTTGTCGATATTTCTCACCGAATTGCCATCAATGACGACAAAGCCCAGGTTTGGGTCCTGAATAATGGTGGGTGATGTCGTGTCTGTTTCAGTTTCTGACACCTGATATCCCGCCACCGCTTGAGGTAGCAGGGGTGCGCGCGCGAGGTTCTCGAGCTCTAAATCGGCCCCATACTGTGCCACCTTGGTTCTGAGTAGCGCGTCGTTCTCGAGTGCCAACTCATAAATATCAACCAGCGTATCGGCCTGGGCAGTGACACTGACCCAGCTGAGAACAAAAGCGGCCAAGGGGGTGAGTGGAGCGCAAAAGCGGCGTTGGAGCTTCATCATGTGGCGTAGTACCTAGCAGGTATAAAGGAGGCGAGTCTACCACTGCGAGCAGCGTTTTTAAGCATCCAAAGCCGTTAAGATTTTGGCTGTTCGCGGGGGGGCAGGGCCTTGATACACTAGCGCCTATGACTGAAAAGAAAAACCGGACGGCATTGCGCCGGCGACAGCGTCGCGGTTATCAAATAGATCTGGCAGATCTGCATGCGCTCTGCGAGGTTAACTACCATCGTCTCATGCGGTTGTTTCCCGATTACGAGCAGCGTTCAGACTGGGATTTTGCTGCTGGTGATGTCACGGTGGCACTTGAGGTCACGGCCCGTGGCCGTTACACCACTGACATGCGGCTGCGTTATCACAGTGCCACCCCCAGAGTGTGGGCGGGCAGTTACTTTGATCTCAGGCTTTATCATGACGCCAGAATGGCTGAGATAGTGCACTGCAGCACGTCACGCCGTTTTGAGGCCCGGTATCGGTATCCCAATCCTGACATGCTGCAGCGGGACGAAAAATATCAGCAAAATCGATTTGCATCCGAACTGCTATCGTTTTGCTTGACCCACGGGCGTTCAGCCGACACGGTATTGCCTGACGCCGATACCTCAGCGCCATGACCCCGCTCAGCGGCGAGACCGCGCTCATTACGCCCGGCTCGGCGCGGATCCTCCAACTATCAGATACGCATCTCATGGCTGAATCCGGAGGGCGGCTCGTAGGCATTGATACCGATCAGTCACTGGCAGCCGTTTGTCGTTTGATTGCTGGGCAAGAGCGTGTGGACGCACTGTTATTAACTGGTGATTTGGCTGGTGACGAGAGTGAAAAAGCCTACGAAAGATTGTGCACGTTGATTGAGCCGCTGGGCATCCCCAGTTTTTGGTTGCCGGGAAACCATGATGCCATTTGGCAGGCGAGCCATCCGTTGGCGCATTATTTTAGACGCAACATTGGACTGTCCCACTGGGATATTGTCATGCTGAATACGCAACAACCCGGCGCAGTAGCTGGGCTGCTGGCTGACTCGGAATTACTGGCTTTAAGCAAAGCGGTTCAGCAAGCGATCAAGACGGATAGACCGCTGCTCGTAGCGACACATCATCCGTTGATGCCAGTGGGGTGCGCCTGGCTCGATGAACAAAACGTGCGGAATGCGTCGGAGGCGCTCGACCTGTTAATCCCGCTGGGTAACCGGGGAGTGGTGGTATCGGGACATGTTCATCAGGATTCTGTTCAGGCGCATCGCGGCGTACAATGCCTGACAGCGCCCTCTACCTGCGTTCAGTTCGCGCCAGGATCTGCTCAGTTTCAGGTTGATGATGTGGCACCGGGGTGTCGATTATTAGCGCTGCACGAGGATGGGCAGTGGGAAGCTGACGTGTTGCGAGTGGTTGATGAGACCTTTACGGTTGATCTGACCTCGCGCGGCTATGCTTAAACAGGACGGCTTAAACAGGACGGCTTAAAC
>CAJWWJ010000001.1 GCA_913048575.1 uncultured Halieaceae bacterium | reverse complement strand
CCTGTATCAAGGCGGATAGCGATCACCGCATCACTGTTTTGGTCTGCGGGGGAAGAGTAATTTTCCCCAGTACCGAAGATTAAGAGATTTCTCGCCACATCGACTGTGGGACTTGTCCAGACCGGGGCGCCAGATGGTGAGAACACTTTTGTTCCCGCACGGGTTGTTGCGAGCGAAATCGGTTGGTTGGGGATGGCATAGCTATCCCAAATAACACTACCATCATTGCTATCGATTGCTAGGACATGACCACGGAACGTGCAGCAGGCATATTCCGGGTCTGCAGCGGTTACCACTTCTAAAGAGGATACGGGCACGTAGAGCCTGCCATCGGCAAAGGCGGGGGTGCCGGTGAGGGTGGCACTGTGGTGATCATCCGCGCTGGTTTGCCAAATGAGTTCGCCTGTTTCAGCATCGATGGCATAGAGGTTGGCGATAATGTCGCCAAAATAAGCGGTTGGCGTCTCATTTGGACCACGCTTGCCTAAGGTGATACCCGTTCTTACCTCGGCACGTGCCGCAAATTTCCATCGCACGCAGCCTGTTTCGAGGTCGAAAGCGTAGACTGTACCGTCCTGGCTACCGACAAACACGGCTCCCATAGCGATAGTCGGCTGTGAGCGCGCGCGGGTGGAGGCCGGGTAGCCAAAGGCCCATTTTAGCTCTAGGCGGCCGAGCTCAGCACGGTCCAAGCCCGCGACTTCAGGTGCAACGTAGCGACGTGTGTCATGTCCCCAACCGGTCAATCGGCTTTCGTCTAACGCGCTAAATTCGCGGTCGGGCCCCTCGCACCAAGCCACTGCAGGCGTGGCGTCGGGATCCCCCAGTCGCATCTGGGTGATGTACTCGACGATGTGTTGCTTTTGCTCGTTAGAAAGATGCGCTGCCTGGGCTTGCATAATGCCCTCTGTTACGGAGCGGTAAAGCACCTGCGGAGACATTAACTCTAACCAAGTTGTGTGGGGCGCTTTATAGACTTGTGCTTCATGACAGCCCGCACAGTGCTCTTGGTACAGCGGTTTGCCTGGTAGCGCATCACGATCGCCTAAGTCTCCAACCCAGGCATATTGTTCGTCCATTGAGTTGAGGGCCGTGGGTGCGAGCTCATCTGTGGGCGGCCCACCGGCGGCCTGTGCCGCGCTGGCTATCTGGGTTTGCAGCAAAATCGCTGTTGTGATGCCGAGTACAATCGCTGCCTTCCAGTTGCGAAAGGAGGTTACTGTTTTCATTGTCATCGCCCCTTTAATCGGTTCATTCTAAGTGGATGCTATGGTGTCGAGCCCGCTCAAGTAGTATGGCACTTTCACACCACATTACCCATGCTATTGCTGCCCCACCGTTATTGAACGACTGAGCTTGCTGCAGCCATTTTCGAGCGTGATGAACCTGTGGGGCAAGTGAGCAGTCATTTAAGGAACGTCCGGACATTTGACCTCGACGAGATTTCCTGTTATCACGACTTTGGCAAGAAAGACGGTTAATTTCCCAGCCAGAGCACCTACGGGCCCTTTAGTTTCTATTATAAAAAATCGCCCTTCATGAGGAGACAGTTTATGAAATACAACACCTTAAATATGGCCGTGATGCTGGCGATAGCCGGCGTTGGCTTGAGCACTTCGGCATCGGCTCAAAGAGAGATATCCGGTCAGATCGAGGAAGTGGTCGTCACGGCTCAGCACCGTGAGCAGAACCTGCAGGATGTGCCTGTCGCGGTCACTGCACTGGATGAATCGGCAATCGAGAAAATATTTGCCAGGGATCTGACAGACGTAACCGGTAAAACACCCAATCTGGTGCTCACGCCGATATTAGGGAACGGTACCGCGGCGATCTCAATTCGCGGTATGCAGCTCAACGACGTAGAAAAAAGTTTTGACCCCGCGGTAGCGGTTTATCAGGATGGCGTATACCTCCAAACCACGACCGGCGCGCTGTTGAACGTGTGGGACGCCGAACGGATCGAGGTGCTGCGTGGCCCTCAGGGGACGCTGTTCGGACGGAATACGATTGGTGGCCTAATACATGTGATCAGAAGTAAGCCGACTGGCGAATTAGGTGGAAAGTTTTCTTACACCGTTGCAGAAGACAGCCAGTCTGACTTTAAGGGCACCTTGAATTTACCCGAGTTTGCCAATATTGCGACCAAAGCGACTTACATGAATCTCTCTGGTGGCGGTTATTTTGACAACGCCACACGCGGCGAATCTCAGGGCGAGACGGATATGCGGATGTGGTCTGTTTCGGCGTTATGGCAACCCACGGATAATTTTTCGCTGCAGTTGACCTATGACGATGTTCAGGACGACACGCCTACGAGGCCTGTTACCTGCCTAACGGAAGCACCTGAATTCCTTGCTCCTCCCCTTTCGCCCGCGAACGAGTGTCCTGCTTTCACCGACGATGACGCCCACAGAGTGACCTATTCGGCGATGGATCAGCCTGCCAGCATAGACCTGGAATCTTTCACGGCGACTGCGGAATGGCGGATCAATGATTCGCATAAAGCGACCCTGATTTACGGAACTCGCGATATGGAAGAGACCGCGATTCAGGAGTTCGATGCGGTGTCTTCGGATTTGTTCTGGACATCCCGTCCACAATTCGAGGAGCAGATGAGCGTTGAGTTGCGGCTTGAATCGGACTTCGATCGTTTCCGTACCACGCTAGGCGCCTTCATGTGGGATAGCGAGTACAACCTTTGGCAGAACAGTTATTTCTTTGGAGGATTGTTCGCATCGCCCTGGACTAAGCAAGAGACTGAGAATACGTCAGTGTTTGGGCAAGTCGACTTTGATTTAACCGAAACCCTAACCTTGACTCTCGGTGGTCGTTATACGAAGGACGAGAAAGAGTTCTGTCAGGTGTTTACGGCCGCTCCCGGAGAAGGTCAGTCTGCCGTTGTTACCGATTACGATGGCATTGCTAAAGTCCCACTATTCGGACATGGAACGGCGAGCATGTGCCCGAGTTGGTCGGATGGGGTGATCAATAATAATTTTGTGAATCCCGTGACAGGTCAAGACGATGTGTTCAATGGCAGTCAGTCTTGGAGTGAGTTTACGCCGAAGGTAGGCCTGACTTACAACATGGATAACGGCATCCTTTACGCTAGCTACACAGAGGGATTTCGATCTGGCGGTTACAACGGGCGAGCCAGTGCTCCCGGTAACGCGGGGCCCTACGAGCCAGAGAATGTGGAGAGTATTGAATTTGGTTTTAAGACCAGCTGGCTTGACAACACGGTTCAATTTAATGGCTCTTTCTTCTCTACCGATTACGAGCAGAAGCAGGAAGATGTGGTGTTGCCTGATCCCGTCGCCATTACCCTAACGCTGGTTCAGAATGCCGCCGGCGCTACGATGGAAGGCGCTGAGTTTGAACTCGTCTGGATGCCAACTGCCGGACTGAGTTTGAATGCTGCGCTCGGTTATCTCGATGCCTCGTATGATGATTACACGACCTTAGACCCGGTGGGTAATTCCGTAGATAAGAGTGGATTCGATCTTCGACGTGCGCCTGAGCTCAACTATTCTGTGGGTGCTAATTGGGAAATCGAGGTAGCGGATGTCGGGTTTGTGGTGGCTAACGTCAATTACCGATGGTTGGACAACTATCAAATTCAATCAAACGCGGGTGGACCTAAGCACTATCGCAGCGACCCCACTAAGCAGGAGGCATTTGGCCTGCTGGATGCTTCAATCAATTTCGAGACTGAGCACTGGAGGGTGTCATTGTTCGGCAAGAACTTAACCGATGAATCGTATTGGTACCACACACTGGACGTGAGTGCGGCGTATGCGGCGACTTCGGCGACAGATCCATCCCCTAATTACGTACCAGGGCTGTGGACTTTCGGTACGATTAACCGTCCTCGTTATTTTGGTGCAGAAGTTCAGTATCGTTTCTGAAACTTGATGACGTATTGCCGAGATGAAGCCGCCCCAAGGCGGCTTTTTTTTGCTTGAATTTTAGTGTTACGGTGCACTGAGAAGGGTTGGCGAGTAGCACTGCGGTTCGTCGTGATTAGGTTCTCGGGGTGAATACATGGGAGAGACTGCCTTAGGTGGCAATAGTGGGGTACTGAAAAATGGAAAGAGAAAACTTGTGGGTGGTGAAGTGCACTGATCGAGAGGACGATGATGTCCCGCAGCTGCGTGAGGAATACATGGCCGGGCATCTATCGCATCTCGAGGCGATTGTGGACCACATTGCCATGGCTGGTCCTTTGAAGGATCCGTCGGGTAGCCGGATAGTGGGCAGTTTGCTCGCCTATCGCACCGATGATTTAGAGCAGGCCAAGGCATGGCTCGACGGTGACCCCTATGCTCGCTGCGGTATTTGGGCGGAGATTGAGTGGTCGAGACTGGTCTTAGCCGCCGGGTCATTGGTGGGTGGCGTGACATGGTAGCGATGGACCACTCAGATTTGCGCGCAAATCTGAGTGGTCGATATGCATTGGTGACCGGCGCCAGCTCCGGTATCGGCGCGGGCGTAGCGGCTGCATTGGCGGCCAACGGTGCCTCGGTCTGGGTCAATCACCCAGACGCATCGACCGCCGACGCCGCAGAAGAGGTCGTTGCCGGCATCAAGGAGGCTGGTGGCCAGGCGACAGCGATACAGGCTGATGTCAGCAGCGAGGCTGAGGTGGCGTCCATGTTCGCTGCCGTTGCCGCTGATGGACTCGATATCCTCTGCAATAACGCTGGCATTGCCCATGCGAGTCCGGTTGAAGAGATGGCCGTGTCCGATTTTGATCGCTTGATGGCAGTCCATGTCCGCGGCACGTTTCTGTGCACGCGGGCGGCATTGAAGTTGATGTACCCCCGCAATTGTGGGCGTATTATTAATACAGCGTCTCAGCTGGCCTACATTGGCGCGCCAGGATTCTCCCACTATACCGCGGCCAAAGGCGCGATATTGTCGTTCACGCGCAGTCTGGCGCTTGAAATTGGTGACAGAGGGATTACGGCCAATTGCGTGGCACCCGGTGCGACGATGACGCCGATTCTCGCTGATGTGCCGGAAGAGATGCTGGAGGGGATTCGCCTGAATATTCCTGCGGGACGGATCGCGGAGGTTGACGATATTGTCGGGGCTTATCTTTTTCTCGCCAGCGACGCTGCAGGACATTTTCGGGGCCAGTGTCTGAGCCCGAATGGAGGCGATGCCTTTCTCTGAGGGGTTGCCTAGGCGCCGATGAAGCCCAGCCATCTGTCGTTAAAGGCGACATGTGGGCTTTTGCGACACTATTTCTGCTGAAATTGATCGCTAAACTGCATTGCATTCGCATCCAAAAAAGCTGATTATATATACAGTACTTTTCTGAAAGCGGTTTTGGCTTCATTTGAACGTTTTCTGATAGGAGCGAGGGCACAAAGATTGAGCGGCAGCGACCTTGCTGTCCTGATCGGAGGGCCAGCCAGAGATAGCAGGCCGAGAGACCAGACAGAGATAAAAGGAGCACAGCATGGATCAGAATAAGCAGAAAGCATTGGACGCAGCGCTGTCACAGATTGAGCGCCAGTTTGGAAAAGGAACGGTCATGCGCATGGGTGACCAAGAGCGAGTGGCCATCCCATCGATCTCGACGGGCTCACTAGGACTGGACATTGCGCTGGGCATTGGCGGTCTTCCTAAGGGTCGTATTTGTGAGATTTATGGCCCGGAGTCGTCAGGTAAAACCACGCTGACACTGCAAGTGATTGCCGAGGCACAAAAAGCAGGGGGCACTGCTGCCTTCATTGATGCAGAGCACGCTTTAGATCCGCAGTATGCGGAAAAGCTGGGTGTCCAAGTCGACGACTTGATTATGTCTCAGCCCGATACCGGTGAGCAGGCGTTAGAGGTGGCGGAGATGTTAGTGCGTTCTGGTGCCGTCGATATTTTGGTGGTCGATTCGGTGGCTGCGTTGACGCCAAAAGCGGAGATAGAGGGCGAAATGGGTGACTCACACGTCGGCCTGCAGGCGCGATTACTCAGTCAGGCAATGCGCAAATTGACAGGTGCGATTAAGCAGACCAATTGTCTCGTGATTTTTATCAACCAGATTCGAATGAAAATTGGCGTGATGTTTGGTAGCCCAGAAACAACCACCGGCGGCAACGCGTTAAAATTTTACTCTTCAGTGCGCCTTGATATTCGTCGAATCGGCGCGGTGAAAGACGGTGATGAGGTCGTGGGCAATGAGACCCGCGTAAAAGTGGTCAAAAATAAAGTTTCGCCGCCCTTTAAACAGGCGGAATTTCAAATTATGTATGGCGTGGGCATTTATCAAATGGGCGAGGTGATCGATTGGGGAGTCAAACTCAATCTGATCGACAAGTCTGGCGCCTGGTATGCCTACAAGGGTGAGAAAATTGGTCAAGGCAAGGCTAATGCGGCGCGTTTCCTCAAGGAGAATCCACCGCTTGCCAAGGAGATCGAGGATCAGATCCGGCATCAGATGATGGGGGTCCCGCTTGCAGTCGTAGAGGCAGAGGCTAACGAGGTTGCCGAGGTGGCTGCGGTCGAGCCTAGTGGTGACAGTGCGGCTGAATCCTAATCGGCGGGTGCCGGTTGGTTTCTGAGGAAGAACATCCGGCCGTGACGTCTGGCGAGCTTCGGCTCGCCGCGATGGACCTCTTGGCGAGGCGCGAGCACGGCTCTCAAGAGCTGCTGGTGAAACTTCGTCAGCGATTCCGAAGACGAACCTGTTCAGATGAGCAGGTTCTGGACGTGCTCACTGCGCTGACTGATGAGGGTCTGCTGAGTGATGAGCGGTTTGCCCTATCCACCGTCAGGCAGTTAGTGAGTCGTGGATATGGGCCTCGACGCATTACCGAAACATTTCGTCAGCAGGGCATCGAGGGCTATCTTTCGAGAGCATTGGCAACGGCCTTCGATGGCCCGATAGACTGGTATGCCGAAGCAGCGAGTGCGTATCAAAAAAAGTATCACGGTGACGCCATTATGGGTGACTGGGATGCGCGTCAGCGCGAGAGGGCGAAGCGAATGCGGTTTTTACAATATCGTGGATTTGACGCTGAAGTGTGTCAGGCCTTGGTTTTTGATGGCCCAACCGCAGACGAACTGACACCGGGGTAGGCATTGCGCTGGATTGAGGCGGTTCTCTCTCCCACACGCCCTATTGCGTGAGTGAAAGTGCGTGACTGAGCGGCAAGGCGCGCCCAGCGCTTGGGCGGTAGCAGGCGATGCCGTCAGCTAGGCTCAGCCAGTGTTGTCAGCCATAACGCCCTCACTTGCATCGCTTTTTGCTTAATTGCTGAGGCGTTACTGGGGCCCATACGCAAAATCTGTTTTTGCATCGGCGCGAGTGACTCGATTGCAGGGTTCTCATAAATCCAGACAGCCTCTTTACGAATAAGGCGCTCGTCAGTGATGTCGATCTCTGGCGTGGCAATGATCGTATCCAGCGTCTCTATTACCGCTAGGTCAAAGTAGGCGGGATCTTCTCCGTAAAAGCCCCATGCCTCCCTAAACAGGGGCAAAAAGCGAGCGAACGCGTCAATGATCGCCGCCGCATCGAGGCTTTCTATCCAGCGGGTGATGGAGTCATAGCGCGCGAAGCCCTCTGGATCCGCGACGACCTGAGTGCCATCGTCGACAATAGGGAATGAAGCCTTGGGTCTGGCAATTGGCACTAATTTATAAGGCACATCTCCTTGCGCTGTCAGATAGACCAAGCTGGCGCTGCGCTCAATGATACTGCTTGGCATGAGGTACTGCTGTCCGACGGTACCGAGTGGTATCGCTGCAAGGGCGTCTCGAACGGCATCATCACTTTCGAATAAAGAGGGTAGCGGTTCGACCGCGGGTTCAGCCGTCGGGATAATGGTAGTGATGGCAGGCTCTGGCATGCTGATGGGGGGGGGCTCTTCTACGGGAGGCGCCGGCGGTGCGGGCGCGATAGGGGCGGACTCGACAATCACTGCGTCTTCTTGAGGCCAGATGCCGGTAAAGACCACCACGCCAGCGGTCACAATACAGACCAGCGCCACCATTAACAGTTTCTGCGCTCTGCTGACGCCCCGCTGGGGCTGAGCGGTGGATCGGTTGTTGCTAACCGATGCCTCTTGGTCTGTTGCCGACATGGTCTACCTCATTTTGCTTGTGAATGTGAAGCTGACGCTCCTCTTGTGGCCACCATTGTGAACGGAGCCCAAGGCGTCCCAAAGATGATACTGCGTTGACCCCCTTCAATTCACCCTTGTAGCGGGGTGTTTCTCGGTAACAATCCCGCTTTGTCGTGCTATCAATGGTTCGGCATCAGTCGATGGTGACTCAGGGCTTAATGGCCGAGGTCGCCGCCATATCGCGCAGCGCCTGCTCTAACTGGCCCACTAAATCGTCAAAGACAGCAACGGTTGCCTTAATGGGTTCCGCTGAGGTCATGTCGACGCCCGCTTTTTTCAATAACTCGATCGGATAATCATTTGAACCCGACTTCAGCATGGCGAGATACCGTTTGCGAGCGGGTTCGCCCTCTTCCAGAATTTGTTTCGCTAAGGCGGTGGCAGCAACAAAAGAGGTCGAGTATTGATAGACGTAGAAATTGTCGCCACGCAAGAAGTGAGGAATGCGACTCCATTCAATTTGATTTAAGTCGTCAGTATGTACCGCATCACCGTAATAGTCTGAAAACACATCCGCGTACAGTGCGTTGAGGACGTCTGCGGTGAGGGCTTCACCTGCTTCTACCTTGGCGTGAGCGCGCGCCTCAAAATCCGCGAAGGAGGCTTGCCGATAAAAACCACCCCGAAATTCATCCAGATAGGAGCTGAGTAAGTAAGCACGCTCGGCGGCGGAGGAGGCCTCTGTCAGCATCTTCTGCATCAGAATAGCTTCATTGGTCATGGAGGCGATCTCAGCGATGAAGGTGCGGTAATCCCCGTAGACCTGCGGCTGCGTGTTACGTGTCAAATAGCTGTGGATTGAATGGCCATATTCATGGGCTAGGGTAGAGACATTGTTCAACGTGCCTTCAAAGTTCATTGATAAATAGGGTTTGGAGGTATAAGTCCCCCAGCTGTAAGCGCCGCCTCGCTTGCCTCGATTGGCGAGCGCATCCACCCAGCCCTCATCAAAGCCTTTCCAGTAAATATCGAGATACTCATCTCCCAGTGGGGTCAGTGCTTCAGCAACAATATGTTTTGCTTCATCAAAGCTGATATTGGCCAAGCTGGGCTCAACAATGGGCGCGTACATATCCCAGACCTCTAAACGATCGACGCCCAATGCGCTCTCTCGAAGCTTTAAATAGCGTTGAAGGGGGCCACTCCCGGCGCGCACCGCAGTGATCAGGTTATTGAAGACTTCGATGGGAATCGCATTGGTGTAAGTGGCCTGTTGCAGTCGCGAGTCAAACCCCCGAGCGCGTGCGAAAAAAACGCGGCTTTTGACGTGCCCTTCGTAGTTGGCGGCAAGGGTATGATTGAGTGTCTGGTAACCCTCGAATAGCTGGGTCCAGGCGTCTTTTCGGACCCGCCGATCCGTTGAGTGTAAAAAGGCGCCGTATCGTGAGGTGGTGAGCTCGACCTCGACGCCTGCCTCATCGACAATGCGACCAAACTGTAAATCAGAGCTGTCGATGGCTGTGAAGACGCTATCAAACTTACTGAGTGGATCCGAGGCCATTGCCAGCAACTTTTCCTCTGCCTCTGACAGGGTGTAAGCGCGCATGCGTGCCGTTTCATCCAGATAGTGCTCGTAGATCGAGAGGCCGGGCGTCGTGGCCACATAGTGAGCGAGTGTGTCCTCTGGTATGGATAAGAGCTCCGGAGAGAAAAAAGCCAAGGCCTGTTGAAACTGAGAATAAAGACCCTGCGCTTCTGAAAAACGCGCACCATTGACAGAGATGCGGGTGTCTTCAAAATTTTTGAGTCCGGCATAGACATACAGATTAGCAACGATCGTTTCCACCGCTTGAATGGCCTCAATGGCCGCCAACAAAGTGCTGCCATCGTTACCCAGTCTTCCTCGGTAGTCGGCAATGCTGGGCAAAAGGGCAATTAATTTGGCTTTGTCATCCTCCCATGCACTGGCATTGCGATACATATCAGTCAGGTCCCACTTGTATTGATCCGCAATCTGGGACCGCTCAGGTACGTCCTCTGCAACAGCGGTTAATGGACACATCAGTGTCATGAGTGAGATCGCTAGCAGGTGGCGCAAAGGCTTGCATAGGGGCATGGTTTTAACTTCCTTGCTGCTGGGGTACGAGAGAAACGAGGTCAGCTGATAGGATACTCGGATTAGCGAAATCACTAAACCAGCCGCTAATGACGGCTTTGGTGGGAGTCATTGCTCCCGCAGGGGGGTATCTACGCGAGCTAGGTCAAAGCGACGCGACTTGCCGGGTTCTGAGTAGGTATCCAACCCAGAGACGGTGGCCAAGTCCAGTTTGGCGAGATCGAGGCTGCCGTCATCGCGCTGCGCATCTGCTGCACAATACAACGCAGTGACTTCACCGATCAGTAAATGAGTGCCATTGATATTCAGCGCTTGGTGCTCACGGAGCCGGCAGCCGACCTGCAGAGGCGATGATTTGACATAGGGTGCATCAGTTCCTATCCGCCATTCGGCATCAAAACCGCAGGCACTGAACTCCGATACGTTTTTGGCATAAGGTGCGGAAGTTTGATGTGCCTGAGCAGCCGAATCGAGCCGGAAGCCATTGAGCGTCCAGCACTCGGTCTTCAACACATTGTGTAACGTATGCCGCTCCCCTTTACCAGTATCGGGTCTGAGGATCATGCCGAGTAGGGCTGGGTTGGAACCCAAATGAAAGTGAGAGCTGATAATCGCTAGATTAGCGGACCCACTCTCGTAGGTTCCGACCAACATACCGCTCTTATAACCGGGCAGGCTGTTGATTAATCGCGCGCGCCAACTATTAGACATTTCTGATAGCGCTTCAGCGTTAAGCTGCAAAAGAGGAGAGTTCATAGCACCTAACGATTATCGGCAGTGTCGTAGCGCCTTTCGTAGCGTTTCGCTGCCCAGATGGTGTAACACCACGAGGCAATTGGTTTGATCAGAGGCCAACGCAGCCATCGCCACAGAATGCCAATCCGCGTGTATTGCCAGGCCGCAATATTGGCCTCGATACCCACAACCCAGTTGTCCCCCCGACGAAGATGGAGGGATTTGAGCAGTGCTTCTTTAGGCGGCACGTCGTTTTCTGACTCGAGGGCATGAATGTCCTGCAAAACCAGTTGGTCTGACTTCATATTTGCCAGATGCGCCATCTCCCGCTGGCACATCGGGCAAGAGCCATCAAAATAGAGTACGTCAGGATTTTCCATGGTGACTCTACGAGGGTCGAGCTCAATTGGATGTCATGATGCCCCCCTGTCGCCAGCGGTACAGTGATCAGTCGGATTCCGCGAGAAGAGCAGCGATGCGCTCTTGGAGGATCACCTCGTCACCTTTTCTGAAGCCGACGTGAATTTCACGAATCATGCCTTTTTTATCGATAAGGTAACCCGAGGGCATGCCGGCTACCGAAAAAGCACGCCCCGAGTCCCCCGTGGTGTCGATCGCAATCGGATACGCCACGGGATAGCGGGCCAAGAAGTCCAATGCGTCTTCCTCGACATAATCAACGCTGATTGCCACCACGTTAAAGGCTTCAGACGAAAACGTGTCGCGAAGCCGGTTCAGCGCTGGCAAGGACAAGCGACAGGGGCCGCACCAGCTGGCCCAAAAGTCGAGATAGGTCACGCGTCCACGCAGGTCACTATCAGAGACAGTGCCGCTTCCATTTGCGATCAGCGGCAGCTCCCAATCTGGTTGTGGCAGCGGTTCTGCCAGCGAGATATGAGAATCGCGATCAGCTTCGACGCCGCCCGCCGCCATAATGAGAAAGATGAAGTGACCCATTTTGCTCCACAGGGTACGACGCAACACGTGAGACATGACTGGCTCCTCTGATTCAGCGATTTCGGCCGAGGCGCTCATGGGCATCGACCCACTCGTTGACGCGCGTGGTTTTGTCAACACGCGCGGCAGCAGACAGGGAGAGCTCTCCCGCTACGACCAGTGCGGCTGCAATTTCGCAGAGCTTAAGTGCTTTACCCTGACCTTCGCAGCCTAACATTCTGAGACACTCGCGCTGGGTCGGCAAAGACGTGCCGCCGCCGTAGGTGGCCATGATGAGGGCGGGCAATGTGATGGAAAAATAAAAGTCGCCCTTGCTGGTCGCTCGTTGAAAGGTGGTGCACTGATTCGACTCGCCGATGTTCGCGACATCTTGACCTGTCGCGAGGTAAAGCGCCGCCAACGCATTGGCGGGGTGATTCGCATTGTTCGATGAATTAGTCAGAATCGCTGACAGTGTCGAAATCTGTTGCCCGTAAGCGATTTGCTCTGGAGCGACCCGTAAGTGCTTCATGAGAATGTCACGTGGGATCGTAATCTCTGCGGTGACACGTCTGCCGCGAGTTTTTAACAAATTCACGGAGGAGGTTTTCTTTTCCGTGTCGAAGTTACCCGACAGCATGTAGTGCAGCATTTCGGGACGTTGCTGATTGATCCACTCACAGGCAATGAAGGTGGCTCTGCTGACCATGTTTTGTCCGGCAGCGTCTCCGGTGGAGTAGTCAAACCGAGTGAAAATCATGCTGTGTGCATGATAACTCTCAATCTCGTGGAGCTTGCCGACCGAGGTAGAGGTCTCGGCACGCGCTTTGATATTCTCAAAATTATCTTTGAGCCAAATTTGAAAGTCTCTTGCTTGGCGCGAGTCCTTGAAGATAAAAACGGGGGATCGCTGCATGGATTCTTGCGAGACTGTTGTCAGGACGCCACCGGCCTCTTTGATGACCTTCATGCCACGGTTATATGATGCCAGCATGGTGCCTTCGACGGTTGCCATCGGGACGTAAAACTCGCCTTGAGCGTGCTCTCCATTGACCAGCAGCGGTCCCGCAACACCGATGGGAATTTGTGCCACACCCCAAAAGTTTTCGATATTGCCGTCCATCTCATGGGGGTCAAAGGAGAACTGCTTGGTGTGTTCCAGTGTGGTGCCCGTCTGTGCTTCGATGAAGCGCTGTCGCTGTTCAACGATATCAGCGCTGTAGTCATCGTCACCACTTCGGGGGATTTTTGTATCGTCTGTCATAAGCTATTAATCCGAGCTTTGGCGTCGACATATTCGGTTGTTAATTTAGCCACGTAGTCAGCCGTGCTGCCCAATTTTTTTACCGCACCAATGCCTTGGCCACAGCCCCAAATATTTTTCCAAGCCTTGGCGTCAGAGTCGCCACCGGAGCCAAAGTCCATCTGACTCGGGTCGCTTTCGGGCAGGGCATTGGGGTCAAGGCCGGCGGCCTCAATGGAGGGCTTGAGATAATTGCCGTGGACCCCAGTGAACAGGCTGCTATAGACAATATCATCTGCGCCATAGTCAACTATCGCTTGCTTATAGCCTTGCTCTGCATTGGCTTCCTCAGTTGCAATGAAGGCTGAACCAATATAAGCCAAGTCTGCTCCCATCGCTTGGGCCGCCAGCACGGCATCGCCCGTTGCAATGGCGCCTGACAGGAGCAGCGGGCCATCAAACCACTCACGGATTTCCTGGATCAGCGCCATCGGAGAAACGGTGCCCGCATGACCTCCTGCTCCAGCGGCCACTGCAATCAGTCCATCCGCGCCTTTTTCAATCGCTTTTTTGGAAAAACGGTTGTTGATCACATCGTGCAGAACGATGCCGCCATAGCTATGCACCATCTCGTTGACCCACTCCTTGGCGCCCAGCGATGTGATGACAATGGGGACTTCATACTTCACACACATATCCATGTCATGTTTGAGTCGTGCATTGGAGCCATGCACGATCTGGTTGACTGCAAAGGGCGCCGAAGGCGCGTCAGGATTCGCCGCATCATAGGCCGCTAGCTCTGAAGTAATACGCTCCAGCCACTCTTCTAAAACGGGTTCTGGTCTGGCGTTCAGCGCGGGAAAGGAGCCTATGATTCCCGCTTTACACTGAGCGATGACAAGATCAGGATTAGAGATGATGAAAAGTGGTGAGCCGACAACGGGGAGCCGAAGGGCGTTCTGCAGCGAGGGTGGTAATGACATGTAAACTATCTCCTGTTGTGAATCGTGTGTCGCCAGCTACCTAGTTGCCATGCCACAGGGCCTCCGTCGATGGACGTTCGGGTCGGCACGTTGAAGTGGCAGTCAGGTGTTAGCCTGAAAAAAACAAATGGCACTGTAATTGCCAATATGTGTCGTTGCAACTCTGTACGCTAGTGGAGCGAACCGCCTTATATGTATCACCCTTTCTTCGGACTGACTGAGCAACCGTTCTCAATCGCTGTTAATCCGCGTTACTTGTTCATGAGTGATCGTCATCGTGAGGCGTTGGCTCATCTATTATACGGTGTGGGGAGTGGCGGTGGATTTGTCCTGTTGACCGGTGAGGTTGGGACAGGGAAGACCACCTTAAATCGTTGTTTGTTGGAGCAGTTGCCCACCGACACGGATATCGCCATTGTGCTGAATCCCGCCTTGAGTGCCACTGAGCTGTTAGCGAGCGTCTGTGATGAGTTCGAAATTCGCTACCCGTCTGACACGCAAAGCCTGAAGACGCTGACCGACGCGTTGCATCAGTTCTTGCTCACCAATCATGCCAAGGGTCGTCAAACCGTATTGATGATCGATGAGGCCCAACACCTTGATTTTGACGTTCTGGAACAGATCCGGCTGCTGACCAATCTTGAAACAGACGAAAAAAAACTGCTGCAAATTATTCTGACCGGACAGCCAGAGCTGGAGTCGATGCTGGGGCGCCCCGAGCTTCGGCAGCTAAACCAGAGGATTACAGCGCGCTACCAGTTGACGGCATTAGATGCGCACGAGACGACGAACTACGTTCGTCACCGACTCTCAGTCTCCGGTTTAACGGATAACCGCTCTCTTTTTACGCCGTCTGCTTTGAGACGGGTGTTTAAATTAACGGGCGGCATTCCCCGCTTGATAAATCTATTGTGTGACCGGGCGATGATGGGTGCATACGGACGTAACGAACCGGTAGTGTCGACGGCGATTGTCCGTCAGGCGGCGCAGGAGGTCTTCGGTGAGGGCGCAGCGCGAACAGTGAAGCAGTCCGGGCCGACTCGCACCGGGAATACGCGGCGAGTGACGTTGGTTCTCGGCATTCTGAGTGCGGTTCTGGCGGGCTTGCTGGCCTACAACATCGTAATGAATGAGCGGGATTTGGTCAGCGAAAGGGGTAGCTCAATCGAGCGCCCGGTAACGGACACCATGGGGTCTGCGAACGCACCGGTGGGCCCGATAGCGGTTTTGCCAGATTGGTTGGTGAGCCACCGAGTTGCGGAGTCCGCGTTGTGGTCCCTGTGGCGTGATACGCCCTTGCCCAGCGACGTATGCGATGCGCCCGGCTCGGCTGGATTGCGTTGTGAGTCTGCCGATAGCGATACCTGGGATGCGGTGTTGGAACTGAATAGGCCAGTGGTACTTGATTTGCAACGTCGGAACCGCTTTGCAGCGGCGACGGTCCTGTTGGAGGTAAGGGAAGAGGTGGCCACCGTGTTTACCGGCGCAGTGGTTTGCGAGGTCCCTTTGACAACGGTGGCTGATCGCTGGCAGGGGCGCTTTCGGTATTTTTGGGAGAGTCCTCCCGGTTGGACTGGGCCGGTGCGGATTGGTGATCGAGGCGCTGTGGTAGCTCATGTTGTTGGCGAATTTGCGCGCCTAGATAACTTGCCTGTGCCACCACTGACAGTTTTTACAGAGGCGCTAGAAGCACGAGTGAAAGTATTTCAGGCTGCAGTGGGCCTCGGAGTCGATGGCGTGATCGGTGTGAGAACGCTGCAAGCATTACACGACAAGCTGGGGGACGGCTTAAGCTCTGCTAGGGCACTGCGCAGTGCCATTGAGCGCTTCGGGGTTGAGCCATGTCGCTGATTCTTGACGCCTTAAAACGGTCAGAACAGACGGATTCGACGATTCCCTATGCGCCGGCTGACGCGCATCAGAGTGCCGGAGCCTCGCGGCTACGGCCGGTAGTAGCAGCGCTGTTATTGGGTGCATTGTTGGGTGTTGGCGTGGCGATGTGGTTCTCGCGTGTGCTGCCTGATGATGCGGCGTCACCGCGTGCGGTAGCATCGCCCTTGGGGCCAATGGATTCGAATCAGCCGGGCTCGCCGGCCGCGGACGATCAAGCTAAGCGGCTGAATCGATCGAGTACCGAGCCAGTGCTCAGCGCTCGAACGGAGTCACGATTGCTAACCGATCCATCGATGCGAGGAATGGCTGCGGCACCTTCGGAGGCGTCGTTCCCCTCAAGTCTCGTCGACGCGGGGCCAACTGCGACCGCTCGAGCAGTGGCCGAACTCAACGCTCAAATGTGGTCCGATTCGGAATCTGCTGACGTCGAGGCGCCAGACCGAGCGCCAGAAACAGGTGGAGGTGAATCTAAAGCCCCTCAGCTGCCTGACACGCGTAATGCGTCCAGTGAGGTCGCTGCTCTTGGCACAATCGCACCGCCCATCAATCTGGAGGCAGCGATAGCGGAGGCTGCTAACGCAGTGGGTGAAAGGTCCTTAGTCCCACACGCAGCAACAATGATTGAAAACTTATCGCAGCAGCAAAAAGACGACATTCCGACGTTGATCTATTCTGCACACGAATTCCAGACCGATGGTTCCGCTGCCGTCGAGCTCAATGGTCAGCGATTGAAGGTTGGCCAGCGGGCGGGACCGGTGATGATAAAGGACATCCTGGTCGATAGTGTCATTCTAGAAAACAGCGGCGTGACCTTCCGTCTGACGGCACTGAATTCTTGGATCAATATGTGAGTGCGCTACTCAGCGTGACTCCGGCGATGTGTTCTGAGCAAGGGGGGGGTCGGTGACGCCCATTAGGAACACGCTCATTGCATCGTGAACTTCGCGTTGTCGCAGAAAGGGTCGAAGCTGTTGCGCCCCTACGTCATTGGCAAACAAGGGGACGTTGGCCCCGGTATGCTCTTCGCTAAACCCATTATTTGTGGCGTAGTTAATCCGCATGACGCCCCCCTCAGGCGTGTTGATCCGTGCCGTCAGGCCCGGAGAATAAATAGGAATGGGGTAGCCGCTGTATAGCGTGGGTTCGGGGAGTATTTGAGCTGCTTGGGCGTGATCGGCCGTCACAATGATCAGCGTATCGGGATGTTGCTGAGCGAAGGTCTGGGCATGATGCAGCGCCTCCTCGAGCTGTTCTATCTCGCCAATTGAGCCACAGGGATCACGTTTGTGGCTTTGCTTGTCGATGGAAGCGGATTCGATCATCAGAAAGAACCCCTGATCGTTATCAGTCGATAAGTGCTCCAGAGCGGTTTCGGTCATTAGGGCAAGAGAAGGGGTATCGCCGTACTCTGGATTCGGCTCACAATCCATCACATCGGGTTCTTTGGTGTCTCCAAGATAATCCGATAAGTAGTGCAGCCAGCCAGTCTCGGTCGCTTCAGCGGTCCGACCGTCCGTACCCTGCCAGCGAACAGGTAGCGTCTCCTCGCTAAACACGCCGATGAGCGGTTGCTCCAAGCCGGCACTCGCCAATTCCCCAACGCTTGTGACAACCCGAAAACGATATCGCGCAGCCATCGCAGCGACGGTTTCATTATCAATGGTCCTCTGCTCAATGAATTTTCGTCCCCCACCCAGCAGGATCGACGCGCCGCTGCTCACAAGCTGCTCTATGATCGACCCTGGGCCCTCATTATCTCTGGCGTCAGCGAGGCATGCTGGCTGTGGTATGCCGTAATACGTGCTGCCTAGTACTTCTTCAGGGCCTTCACAGCTGCGCGCCGAGACGTGAGTCAAAAAAGACGCGGGTGTGGCATCGGTGAGTGAAGAAGTGGTGACAAGTCCCACCTCGAAGCCGGCTGCGATAGCACGTTCGCCGATCGTCGTGATGTCACGGTCGCTGATGTCAGTCGCGATACGCCCCATACTGGTAACCGCGCCTGTAGCCAGCGAGGTGGCTGTATTGGCCGAGTCAGCAACATAACTGGGGTCGCCTGACGGTGTTAACGTTTCTACCTGCACTGATGCTCTGAAGGGCAGGTCGTCTACCTTAAGTTTACCGCTCATGCCCGAGAGATAATTTCGGCCCATGGTGACATGCTGATCGTCGAAGCCGTCTCCTATAATCAAAATGACGTTGCGCATTCCGGCATCGGCAGCGCTATGCAATGACAGAGCAAGCAAGGTGATCAGTGGCGCAACAACTCGCGACATGGTGGGCAATTCCTTCTGGGTTAGCGCAGAGAGTAATGCTGAGTGACCAGAATCACAATCGCTAGACCATTTGTCGTTTGGGTTTAGCGCTTCGCGTGTGGCAAAATCAATTTTTCTTTATCAAGGTCACTACTCTCATGTGTGTAAAAGCGATTAGAACCTCATTGGGATTCACAACATTTCTGTTGCCTGCTTTGATGAGTGCACCTGCGATGGCGGACACCATCTCTGGCGCCGACACCGCTTGGATGCTGACGTCGACAGCGTTAGTGCTATTCATGACCCTCCCAGGGCTGTCGTTGTTTTATGCGGGGCTGGTTCGGGTGAAAAATGCATTGTCGGTTTTAATGCAGTGTTTTGCGCTCACCGCGTTGATGTCGGTCTTATGGTTTGTGATCGGATATACCTTAGCGTTTGGCTCGTCCGGTGTTGAGCAGGGCCCTTGGATCGGAGACTTGGGGAACTTGTTTTTGGCCAAGGTAACGATAGATAGCGTTAGCGGCTCTATTCCTGAAACGCTGTTTGTCATGTTCCAGCTAACATTTGCTGTGATCACGCCCGCGTTAATTGTGGGCGGTTTCGCTGAGCGAATGCGCTTTTCGGCGATGCTGATTTTTAGCTCTTTCTGGTTGCTGCTGGTCTATGCGCCTATCTGCCATTGGGTTTGGGGCGGCGGATGGTTGGGTGCGATGGGTCTGCAAGATTTTGCAGGCGGTGCGGTGGTGCACATTACAGCGGGGGCGGCAGCGTTGGTTGCTGCGATGTCTCTCGGTGGACGACGGGGCTTTGGCCAGACGGCGATGCCGCCGCATAATCTGACGATGACGGTAACGGGCGCAGGCATGCTGTGGGTCGGTTGGTTCGGTTTTAACGCGGGTTCGGCAGTGGCGGCGGACAGCAGTGCGGCAATGGCGATGTTGGTAACCCATTTGTCGGCAGCCTGTGGCGCGTTAGCTTGGATGGCCATGGAGTGGATCCGACATGGCAAGCCCTCAGTGCTGGGGATTGTGACTGGAATGGTGGCGGGGCTGGGTACTATCACGCCCGCATCGGGTTCTGTGGGACCGGCAGGTGCCGTTGTGATTGGGTTGACTGCTGGCGTCGTCTGTTACTTCGCGACGATTGCTTTGAAGAATCGGCTCAAAATTGACGATAGCTTAGATGTCTTTCCGGTACACGGGGTGGGGGGCGCGCTTGGCTTGTTCATGGCAGGTATTTTTTGCTCGCCTTCACTTGGTCTGTTCAGTGGCAATGGATTCTCCGACGGCGTGAGCACTATTGTCGGTCAGTTAGGTATCCAGCTGACGGGTATTGTTGCCACCTTTTTCTATACCGTGATCGTGAGCTGGCTGTTGCTTCGATTGGTTGATCGATTGGTCTCTTTGCGCGTCGACCAGGAGGAAGAGACAGTGGGTCTCGATATTGTGCTGCACGATGAGCGTGGTTATGACCTCTGAGGATTAACTGATCGGGTTTCAGATATGCGCTAGTAGCTCGTGGATGACCCCTTCGCGCAAAGCGCTCGTTGACGTGTTCATCGATTCGAGGCGCAGTCCGTCAAAAATACCCAGGGTGATGGCTAAGCCCGCTGTGACGACCGCTTTCCGGTGTGCGCTCAGTCCCGCCAGATCGATATCGCCTACGCGATGGAAGCTCAGTAATTTCTGTCGGAGTGCGGTCAGTGACGCCCGGTCGATGCCCGATGGGCGCCAGCCGGCAGCGACAACGATTCGCTCTAGGGCGATGAGTGTTCCCGACGCGCCAATTGTCTCTTGCCAGGGGGCATGGCTGAAGCTTGGATAGAGCGCTGAGACCGCATGGCTTGCTTGTTGGCGCGCGGCGTCGAACCGAGCCGCCGTGATGTCTCCGCCTGAAAAAAAGGCTTCACCATAGGATACGCAACCGAGGGGCAGGCTTTCTAAACGAAGTGGCTTTGCATCGCAGCCCAAGATGAACTCGGTGCTGCCTCCGCCGACATCGATCACTAAATGAGGCGTTTGGCTGTCGGATAAGGTTTGTGCGACGCCAGTGTAGATGAGCCTCGCCTCTTCTTCGCCGTGCAGTATCTCAATCGGTGTGCCAAGCAGCGCCTCGGCTGGGGTAATAAAGTCGCTTCGGTTTTTCGCTCGTCGTAATGCATGGGTGCCGACCACTCGGATAGGGTAGGGACCGGTCTCATCAAGTAGTTGCTTAAATCGTTTTAGACAGGCGAGCCCGCGACCAACCGCCGCCGGTGTCAGTGCTCCCGAGTCGTTTTCCTCGCCCAGTTGCACTCTTTCTGACAGAGTGTGAATCGGGCATATTTGATCGTGATCGACCCGCGTGATGTTGAGGTGAAACGAGTTGCTGCCTAAGTCGACGGCAGCCAGGCAGAAAGCTTGCGGAGAGCGCGGCGAGGTTTCAGTCACGATGACGGCCTGTGTCGACAGAGCGCCCTATGAGAACGCGATGACTTGTCGTTTCTCTGGGCAGTGCGCGTTGGTAATCCAGCGCTATGGGTGATAACACCGGGGTACCCGACTGGTCACACGAGTCATTAACTCGTAGCCAATGGTATTGCAATGTTGCGCGACCTCATCAACGCCGGGTTGAGAGCCCCATAGCACCGCGGGCGCGCCGACTTCGATGTGCGCGTAGTCGGTCACATCAACTGTCACCATGTCCATTGAGACTCGACCCGCCAGTGGGGCAATGTGGTCGGCGATACCGATCGGTGCGCCGTCACGTGCAGCCCAGGGGTAGCCATCGGCATAGCCGACCGGCAAGGTGGCGATGCGACTGTCGCGCTGTGCCACCCAGCGTCCACCATACCCGACTGACTCGCCACGTTTGACATCGCGAAGTGCGAGCACCGAGGTAGCAAAGCGCATGGCGGATCGCAGAGTCTCGTCGTTTGCAAGTCCGTTTATTTGCCCGCCATATAGGGCGTAGCCCAGTCTTGCCCAGTCACTGGCGCCCGCGGAACGGGTGCGGGCGGCAGCCGAATTATGAAGGCTGACAGCCCCTTGCCAGTCCTTTAGTTGCTCCTGCCACGCCGCCAGCTGAAAGCTTGTCAGATCCGCATCAGGATGCTCTGCTGCGGCGAGATGCGACATCAAGGTAATGTCGGTGATCCCTGCCGCGTGTGCCGCACTGACTGCTTGGGGGAGTGTGTCTGGGGAGAAACCCAGCCGGTGCATACCCGTATCCAGTTTCAACCACGCTGCTGACAGGAGAGAGGCATGCTGTCCGCACCAGATCAGCTGTTCGCTATGGTGTAACGCGGGCCATAGCGCCATTTCTACCATCAAGCCGATTTCATCCTCTGACTGTGGTCCCTCTAAGACCAAAATAGGCGCGGCCACACCCGCTTCGCGCAAAATAATCGCCTCTTCTGTCATCGCGACAGCCAGTGCATCGACCTGACCTTCGATCTGTTTTGCTACTTGAACGGCGCCGTGTCCGTAGGCATCGGCTTTGACGACTGCCATCAGCTTTTGCGCGCCAATACGCGTTCTCACTGTCACCACGTTCGCGCTGATCGCGCTAAGATCAATATGTAGTGTTGTTGCCCGCGCCATAATCAGCGGTTAAACCGATACAGGTGAAAGAGGCGCTGTGCCTGAGACCACAGCGGACCCGGCTGACCAGACCCCACTGGCTGACCATCGATCTGAATCACTGGAGCCAGCTCCTTGGTCGACGAGCTGAGCCAGATCTCTTCGGCGCTGCGGACTTCCGCACGCGTGACAGGACGAATTTCGACGCTCCAGTTGGTGTGTGCCGCCAAGAGGTCGAGACAGAGGCGACGCGTCACACCGGGCAAAATGTGATGATCGAGTGCTGGCGTGAGTATTTTACCAGCGTCGACAATAAACACGTTACAGGCTGCCGCTTCAGTGAGCTCGTCTCGTTGGTTGAACAACAGGACTTCCTGAGCTCCGTCATCGACGGCCTCCATCATATGCAGCACGTTACCGAGTAGCGCAGTCGACTTAATATCACAGCGCGACCATCGCTTATCGGTTCGGGTTACCGCAGTAAAGCATGCTGCATTGGCAGGTGAGCCGTCTGATGGTGGCGCGATCGTAAAAGGGTAGGCGAATATTGTTGGGGTACTCTCTGCGGAAAAGGCATGCTGTCGCTTTTCTACGACCCCTCGAGTGATTTGAAGATACACCCCGTGATCACCGCTACCATTTTGTCGGCACAGTTCGTCAAGCAAGGCGACCAGTTGCTCGTCGGACTGGTTGATGGCCAGATCAATGCCCTCAAGGGAGTTTCTTAATCGCTCCAGATGATAATCCAGCGCCACAAACTGGCCTTGATAACTGGGAATGACTTCGTAAACGCCATCGCCGAATAAGAAGCCTCTGTCCATGGGCGAGATGCGCGCTTCGGTCAGTGGAACAAAGTCGCCGTTGAGGTAAGCAATGGTCATGCCGCCGCCGTCCTAGTCAGAATGGTATTGGCTTCTGCCAGCAGGTGGGGGCCAGCGTTGGCCGGAAATCCGTCTTCGGTTGGGGTGGGCAGCCCCGTGACACCATCTACCGCGCCAACTGAAACGAGGTAGGCCAACGCCTGTTGAATATCGAGCGCAAGATCATGCGGCTTGTTATCTAACCACTGAACAAGGGCATAGAGAGCATAGGCAGCCCAATTCGACACGTCTGCCACAATTAATTCATCACAATCGCTAATCGCCGCCCTGATATTGAGTGAGGTGAGGGCTGCTTGAGCTTTGCCCATACCTAACTCGTTGCCGCCATCTCCTATCGCAATCGTAGGGCAGGTGGCGAGCTCAAGGTAGGGCTCGGCCGAGCTGCAAGCCGCTGATATATCGTCGCCTGCCATATTGTAACAGTGACCGTCCGCCGCGGTCCCTGGGCGCTCGATGCTGATCACTAGGTCAGGTGGGGCCTGCTGATATAGCAAAGAGACCGCGTCAGCGATTTCGCCACGGGTACCGGTAGCGAGTTCAGTACACAGGAAGTCTTTCGATAAAGCATGGGTGATGGGTCGGTCGGATAGGATCGTCGGCTGAGCGCCGCGTTGCAGTAAAAGTTGGTATAACGCCATTGCGCCAGCCGGTCCGTCTGTCTCAAATGTACCGGCTACAGGGAACCCCGTTAGGATATAAGCTCGCCCCGTGCACCCGTAAATCATGTCCGCAGCGCGCAGCAAGTAGCCTGGTTCTAGCGTTGCTCGTACATCCCGCATGCCCCGGTGATTATGGGCTACCAAAAGCGTTTCAAGCGCTTCAGAAACAGTGAGGGTAGCTTGGTCTCTCATCGCAGTCGCGTCTCAACATAATGATGTTCTAGCCACCTGATATTGTCGGCTTCCTGCGGAGTGCAAGCGGCAAAACGAATTTTCTGTCCTGGACGTGCTTGAGCAAGGCGCACACAGTCGCTCTCAATGACGGCGCCGGGAATGGGGTAGCCACCCATTGTTTGTCGATCTTTCATGAGGACGATAGGGTTTCCGTTGGGTGGGATTTGAATGGCGCCCTGGCAGGTTGCCTCTGACAGTAGCGACTCTACACCGGTCTTCAACGGAGGGCCATTGAGGGTGATCCCCATTCGATTGGCTTTCGAAGTAACCTCAAAGTGGTCCCCGTTAAGCCTTTGGATGAGTGCAGGGGCAAGCTCATCATATTGGTAGCCCGGTACGTAGCGAAGCGTCAAAACGGCTCGTTGCTCGATGCTGCACAGACCTGGGTCCGCGCCGTCATTGTCGATGGGTGGTGCGCCGTCGCCCAGAGGGACCGTGTCTTGATCCCGAAGGTAGCTGCCATGTAATCCGCCGATACCCTCTCTCGGAGAGGTACTTCGACTGTTAAAAATGGGTTGAGTATCAAAGCCTCCTGAGACGTGGAGGTAACTATAGATGCCCTCTGAGGGCGGGCCGATGGTCAGTGTCTGACCGGCGCTGAGTGTCTGTATGGACCTCATAGGCACAGACTCGTTATCAATCAATAGCATCGCGGGTGCGCCCGTGACCACCAGGGCGCAGTCGTGGGACGGCGTTGCCCTGACATTGCCATAAGCGATCTCGATAGCCGCCTCTCCAGCACGATGTCCGAGGCAATGCTGTCCAGCTTTCAATGCGAGAGGATCCATAGCGCCTGCGGCGGCAATGCCCGCGTGCAGAGTACCGAGTCGACCACCGTCTTGTATGGTGGAGGCAATGCCCGCTTTGTCGAGGGTCAGCGTTCTCACAGTTGCCCCCCTAGCGCGCGGTAAGTTTGCTCATCGATGGCCTCAAAGCGCACTGAATCCCCCACAGCCAGCGTGCTAACGGGCGTGGCGGCAAGGTCAAACAGTGTGACCGGGCAGGCGCCAATGATTCGCCATCCACCGGGCGACTCACAGGGGTAAACGGCGGTTTGTTGATCTGCGATGGCGACCGCGCCGGCGGGTACACGCCGCCGAGGCGTGCTCAGTCGCGGTGTTTTCAGGCGTGGATCCAGTGTGCCGAGGTAGCAAAACCCGGGAGCAAATCCAGTCGCATAGGCGAAATAAGGGGTTGCGCTGTGCAAGGTGGTCAGTGCGTCAATGGTCATGCCAAGGTCGTCGGCCAAAGTCACCAAGTCGGGCGCTACGGCTGGATCATAAAAAACCGGGAGCACCACGGTCTCTTGGCTGTGCGCAGCGTGGGTCTCTTGCGAGTCGCTCAGCGAGCGGGCTGTTTTTTCCAGCCACGCAGTTACCTGGTCACGTTGCAAACTGAGTGGGGTGAAAAAGAGTGTGAGGGTGGCATAGCCCACGACGCTGTCACTGAGTGCGTTAAAAAAATAATCCTGCGCAGTGCGCTGCAGCTGCAGCAACACTCGAGTCAGACGGGGGCTAGGCGGTTCCTGAAAACTCAGGCGTATCGCCGTGTCGCCGGCTGGTCCGATGGTAAATGACATTTACGAGTGATCCAGGGCCTGTCGAATGGCGCGGATCATCTTCACTGCGCCCGGTGAATCACTGTGAACGCACAACGTGTCGGCACTAACGGGTATGCGTTTTCCCCTAGATGTTTTTAGTTTGTTATGGGTGATGGCTATCGCTTGCTGTGCCGCCTCCTCAGGTGTCAGCACCGCACCGGGCTTGTCTCGGCTCAGAAGAAGCCCTCGGGTCGTATAGCCACGGTCAGCAAACGCTTCGTAGCGCAAGTTGAGGCCATGTTCTACGGCGAGCTGGACTGTTTTGCGGTCTCTCGGGGTGGCGAGGACCACGAGCTCTAAGTTGGCATGCCAACTAGCGGCCGCGCGCATGATGTCATTCATGAGACTGGGGTCAGCGAGTATGGCGTGATACAGCGCACCATGGGGTTTGATGTAGGTAACGCGACGACCGTGCGCGCGTGCAATACCGTCCAGTGCGCCCACCTGATAGTGAATCAAATCCACGAGCGCTTGCCCGCGGATGTCCATTGCTCTGCGCCCGAAACCCTCTTTATCGGGGTATGAGACATGTGCGCCAATCTCGGTATCATGCTTGCGCGCCAGCGCAACGCACTGACGCATCGTGCTGGGATCACCCGCATGGCCGCCGCAGGCGATATTTGCCGCATCGATCAGAGGCATGATGCCTTCGTCATTACCCATCTTCCAGGGGCCAAAGCCTTCGCCCATATCGCAGTTTAATGTCAGCGGTTGGTTCATCGTGATATCGCCAAGTCGGTGTTTTTAAGATCGGTCACAAGCATGTGGCCGGGTTCGTGGGTGATCGCAATCGGCAATTTGGCCGCCTCAAGTGCCACCTGAGGCGTGACGCCGCAGGCCCAAAATACGGGCATATCGGTGGAGTGCAGGGTGACGGCGTCGCCAAAATCAGGGCTGCCGAGATCATCAATACCTAGGTGGCCAGGGTCCCCGATATGGATGGGCGCGCCATGAACAGACGGGAAGCGAGCACAAATTTGAATCGCTTCAATGGCGTCGGCCGCTGGCATGGGACGCATGCTGACCACCATATTGCCCGCAAAGGGGCCAGCTGGGGTACAGGGGATATTAGTGCGATACATCGGGACGTTGACTCCCTCAATGATATTGCGAACGGCTATGCCTGCACCGATGAGTGCCTCTTCAAACGAAAAGGAACAGCCAAGCGCAAAAGCGACCCAGTCATCCTCCCAGACGTGCGTCACGTTGTCACAGCGTTCAGTGAGCATGCCGTCTCGCCAGATTCGATACTGAGGGAGGTCAGTGCGAATATCGATGTCCGTTGCCAAAGCCGTTAGCGCGACAGAGCCGGGCGCCTCGCTCATTGCGAGCAGCGGGCAGGGACGAGGATTGTGCTCGCAGAAGCCCAGAAAGTGGTGTGCTAAATCGGCGGGCATCATCACGACGTTGCACTGGACGTATCCAGGCGCACGCCCTGACGTCGGCTCGACGAAGTCCCCCGTGCGGCAGAGGCGCCTGATATCGAGGCCAGATTCGCTGTCGCTGGTCACTACCATCTCCAGTCCGAACTTGTATAGTTATGGGGAATGATAATCTGAAACGAGGCAGCCATGACGCATTTTTCGACTTATGCTATCGAGACGCCAGATCGACCGGCCTACATAATGGCCAACTCCGGCGAGACGGTGACCTATGGGCAGCTGGATCGTCGGTCGAACCAAATTGCCCACCTACTGCGCTCACTGGGGCTGAGACCGGGCGACCATATCGCCATGATGCTCAAAAACTGTCCTGAGTTCCTGCAGGTGGCGCAGGCGGCCAATCGCGCCGGAATCATTTTTACGCCAATCAGTACTCATCTCAAGAAAGACGAGACGGCCTACATCATCAATAACTGTCAGGCCAAAGTTTTCATTGCGTCTTCCAGTCTCTCTACCGTGGCGTCAGAGGCATCACGGAGCGCGGCTGGATTAGTGCGCTGCCTTTCTGTTGGGGGAGATATCGAGGGCTTTGACGCATTAACTGGGTTGTTAGATGAGTGCCCAGAGACACCGATTGAAGATGAGTGTTTGGGTGCTCCCATGCTGTATTCGTCAGGAACAACCGGCAAACCGAAGGGGGTATTCTGGCAGCCCCATTCGGATAGCATTCAGGCACCTCATCCTCTAGCCGGCAGTATTGGTGCTTTTTTTGGCTTCGATGAAAAGACCGTCTATCTGTCGCCTGCGCCGCTCTACCACGCGGCCCCGTTGCACTACAACTTGATGGTACTGGGAATGGGTGGGACCTCCGTGATCATGGAGCAATTTGACCCCGAGCGGTCGTTAGCCCTCATCGAGCAGTATCAGATAACCCATAGTCAGTGGGTGCCCATCATGTTCGTGCGCATGCTCAAATTGCCAGAGGCGAACCGCTCTGGCTACGACCTGAGCTCTATGAAAGTAGCGATTCATGCGGCAGCGCCATGCCCGATCGACATCAAGGAGCAAATGATTGATTGGTGGGGCCAGGTCATCGTCGAATACTACGCCGCGAGCGAGTCGATCGGCTTTACCATTATCGATTCTGCGGCATGGCTCACCCACAAAGGCTCGGTGGGTCGGCCCCTATTTGGTGATCCTAGAATTGTTGGTGAGGATGGCGAGGTATTGGCGACGGGCGAAGTCGGTGAAATTTACTTTGCCGATAGCCGACCCTTTGAATATTTCGATGAGCCGGAGAAGACGCGCGAAGCTTTTAACGATCAGGGTTGGGCGACCACGGGTGACATGGGTTATCTGGATGAGGAGGGGTTTCTCTATCTGACAGACCGTAAAAACTTCACCATCATCACCGGGGGTGTCAATGTCTACCCCGCGGAAATAGAGGGGCTTTTAGTGGCTCACGATAAAGTGGCGGATGCGGCAGTATTTGGGGTGCCACATCCTGAGTATGGTGAGGCGGTGACCGCCGTTATCCAGCCGGTCAACTGGGCCGATGCGACGGAGCAAACCGCTGCTGAGTTAACGGAGTGGATGCGGGATCGACTGTCCAGTATCAAGGTACCCAAGACCATCGATTTTTTGGAGCAGTTGCCTCGAATGGATAATGGAAAACTGTACAAGCGACATTTACTCGATTCGTATACGGCAGCGTAACCAACCCATCAGGGTCTTTTTGTGACTGTCAAGCTGGCGTGCGCTGAAGCTAGGCCCTATGCTAGGACATCCGCACAGCGGCAGAGATCGAGGGGAGTGGTACGTGACTGTCAAGACTGAGCTACGCGAACTAGAGCAAGGGATGGACTCTGCCGAGTCTTATCAGGGCTGGCTAGAAGCAGCTCAAGCCCACGATGAGTTAACGGGCATGTCCGAGTGGCGTGAGGAGGAAGCCTCCAGTCTGTATGATCACGCGCAGATCCGCTATCGGTTGGATCGTCTTCGCAAATTTCGCAAAAAGAAAGACTGGACGGGTCTGTTGTATTCCCTCAACGAGGGAATACACGGCAACATGGGCGGCATGGGCAAAAGTGTTTTGTACCGACAGGCAAAAGCGGGCACAAAAACTCTGATTGAGCAGTACATCACGGAAATTGACCAGGCCTTGCTGTTGATTGCAGAGTTGCCCGACGATGTGATTCCAACTCAGCAAAAATTAGACTTCTTTTATCGCAGTAATGTCTGCTACGGCCGCTCGGCCTTAATGCTGAGTGGGGGAGGGGTGCTCGGGTTTTTGCATTTGGGCGTGGTGGGTGAATTATTGCGGCAAGGACTACTGCCTCGTGTGGTGTCTGGTTCCAGTGCCGGGTCGATTGTCGCTGCTGCACTCGCCGCGTATACCGATGAGGAGATGAAAGATGCCGACCTTATCGGGTTGATGGAAACGGGTGGAACTGACACCAAGAACTTCATTCGGCGATGGTTTTCGGGTAAAGGGGGTCGCTTTACCGCCGAGGACACCGCTCAGCTCATCGAAGCAACCATTCCCGATCTCACTTTCGCAGAGGCCTATGCGAAAACGGGCAGGCAGGTCAGCATTACGGTAGCGCCCGCGGAGCCGCATCAACGCTCTCGATTACTCAATGCGGTGTCTTCTCCCAATGTCTACCTCCGGTCGGCGGCAATGGCCTCTTGTGCGATACCCGGGGTGTTTCCGGCGGTGATGCTGGAGGCGAAGAACGAGCATGGAGAGGCGCAGCCGTATCTTCCGGCGCGGCGCTGGGTAGATGGTTCAGTCGCAGACGATTTACCCGCGAAGCGGCTGTCCCGTCTATTTTCAACCAACCACTACATTGTCAGCATGGTGAACCCCATCGCCCGCGCGTTTTTGCCCCGCGACGATAAAGCAAGACCGCTGCGGCAAGCGGCGACCTCTCTGGGGATGGGTATTGGCCGCGAAATGCTCAATTTTTATCGTGGTGTCGCGAAGAGGTATGGCGATAATTGGCCTAAATTCAATATGATGCTGCACGGAGTTCATGGGCTGCTTGATCAGGAGTATTCGGGCGATATCAACATAGTCCCCAGGTTTCGCTTACAAAATCCAGTGCAGTTGATCACGCAACCAAGTGAACAGGAGTTGCGAACCCTGGTGCGAGAGGGTGAGCGAGCCGCCTACAGTCGGATAGAGTCCATTCGGCAGTGCACGCGGATTTCGAGCACGTTGGAAGAGATTCTGCATCGGTTCGAGTACGGTGATTTAAGACCGGCTCCCGGCACCTATCGGCGGCCTAAAAGCTCCCGGCGCCGTCCACCACCCACCGCAGTGCAAATGAAGGCCTTAAAAGCGGAGGTGAGTGCAGCCCGCGTGAGCAGTCAAGCCCGGCGCGATAAGCGAGTGCAAAAGAGCAGCACCGTCTCGGCCAAGAGATCCGGTATGAGCCGACGCGGCGCCATGGCGTAGCCGGGCGCTAAAATGGTGGCGCGCCATTGCGCGCAGAAGAGCGGCAGGACCACTACGCGCTTTGCTTGATGTAGCCGGCACCGAGGGCGGCGAGAGGCCCGACCATCACTGCACGACTATCTGCCTCAGCACTCGATGCCGTACCGATTAAGGCGCGCTTCTTAATGCCCTGCAGAATGGCGGCGATTCTAAAAAAGCAAAAGGCCATATAGAACGGCCAGTGGTCAATGCCTGATCGGCCGGTTCTTTGACAATAGGCCTCAATATACGCCTCGTCTGACGGTATCATAAGCTCACTGCGCTCTACGCCTTCCAGCCCGACCATGCCGCCCTCTCTGGGGAACTGCCACGCCATCAATTGATAGGCGAGGTCTGCAAGAGGGTCTCCCAGTGTCGACAGCTCCCAATCGAGAATGCCAATGATTTTTGGCTCCGTGGGATGAAAGATCATATTGTCGATCCGGTAATCACCGTGGACCAGCGCAATGGTTTCTCCCCCTGCCGGGATATTATCCGGGAGCCAGTCAATCAGCGCTTCCATTTCGGCGACTGACTCGGTCTCTGAAGCCCGGTATTGCTTTGTCCAACGGCCGATTTGCCGGGCATAATAATTGCCGGGTTTGCCATAGTCAGTGAGCCCAACCGCATCGACATCGACTGAGTGCAGTGCGGCGAGGACGCGATTCATTTCGTCGTAGATCGCCGCGCGATCGGCGTCTCCGACCTCCGGAACGGTGGGATCCCAGAAAATACGGCCTTCTAAATGCTCCATAACGTAGAACATTGAGCCAATCAGGCTGTCGTCCTCGCAGAGCGCTACCACCTTCGGTACGGGTACGTCCGTGTTCGCTAAGGCGTCGAGCACGCGAAACTCTCTATCGACGGCATGGGCTGATGCGAGCAGCTCGCCCGGCGGCTTGCGTCGCAGGACGTAGTGTTGTTCGCCGGCAGTCAACTTGAACGTGGGGTTGGATTGCCCGCCTGCGAATTTATCGGCGGATAACGCGCCCTCGAATGGGGGTACCTTTTCTCGCAACCACGGTTCAAGTTTTGCTAGATCTAGTTCTTGTGCGCTCATGGGGTTCCTTTTTGACAGGGCGATAGTGGTTGAGTGGATCGCGGGCCGTGGCGTTTTCATAGCCCAGCTTATTCGCTCGGCATGATACAGGCCAAAATGGTGCTGTGGTGAACTGGTTGCCGGGAGGTCATTAGGGTATCTTGCTGGGGCTTATCAATTCAACTTGAACCACATCCCACTCACGGCTATGAGGAGCGCAACAGGTATGAGTCAGGTTATGGACAACTATCGGCAGGCGGTGGCAATGGTGACCGCTCCCGAGGCGTTTCTCGAGCTCACCACAATCGAGCAGGGCGGCTGCACGCTCAAGGCCTATCAGCATGCACCGGGCTCTCTTCGTGACCTCTGGCTGATGGGGCAGGGCCACGGTGATAAGGAATACATTGTCTATGGTGATGAGCGTCTGACCTATGCCGAAGCGGGCCAGATTGTCGCCAATTTTTCTGCTTGGCTCGCGTCCCAGGGCATTGGTTCGGGTGACCGGGTCGCTATTGCGATGCGCAATTATCCAGAGTGGATATTGGCTTACTGGGGCGTCATTGCCGCAGGCGCTGTTGTGGTGGGTATGAATGCGTGGTGGGTTGCTGATGAAATGGCCTACGCGCTCGAGGATTCGGAGCCTCGATTATTAATCGCCGATGACCGCAGACTAGAGGTGTTTGCGCAAATTGCAGACCGTTTCAGTGAAATCGAGGTGGTGGCGGTGAGAGACGATGCGCCATCGGTGCAGGCAACGCAGTGGCGTGACGTGGTGAGTATCGAGGGCGCGCTGGTGATGGAGCCTATTGATGCGAATGACGATGCCTGTATTTTCTATACATCGGGTACCACTGGCCGCCCGAAGGGCGCTCAGTTAACCCATCGAGGCTGTGTGCACAATGTGTTGAACGTAGCAGCAATGGGGCAGATCTTTGCAACCACTCAAGCGCTCAATAGAGATAGCTCGGTCGAGGCACCGGTTTCCGCCCCACCGCCCACGTCGTTAGTGGCCACCCCGTTGTTTCATGTCACTGCTAACAATTGTGTGATGCAGGGTGGCACGGTGGGCGGAGGAAAGTTGGTGCTCATGTACAAGTGGGATGTTGAAGAGGCGTTAAAGCTGATCGAACGCGAGCAGATCAATACCCTCAGCGCGGTGCCCATGATGACTCGGGAGCTGCTCGCGCACCCTGATTTTCATGACTATGACACCTCAAGCCTGAATTCACTGGGCGGCGGCGGTGCCGCAATGCACCCCGACTTACCGAGTAAAGTCGTTGAGACGACGAAGCGCGCAAAGCCCGCGCAAGGTTATGGTATGACCGAGGTGTGCGGCATAGCCAGTTATACGACAGGCGACTTGTTTGTAGCGCGTCCAGAAAGTTGCGGACCGTTGGTGCCGACGCTGGAAGGCAAGATTGTTAACGAGGCGGGCGAGTCATTGCCCGTTGGTGAGCGGGGTGAGCTCTGCGTTAAGGGTGCTCCTGTGATCAAAGGCTATTTAAATCGCCCTGAGGCAACCGCTGAGACGATTGTTGATGGATGGCTGCATACGGGTGACATAGGCTATTTTGATGAGGACGGGTTCCTCTATCTCGTCGATCGTGCAAAAGACATGATCTTGCGCGGTGGTGAAAATATCTATGGTGCGGAGGTGGAGAGCGCTTTGTACACTCATCCAGCGGTTCTCGAGGGCGTCGCTTTTGCGGTCCCGGATGATCGATTGGGTGAAGAAGTTGGTGTTGCGGTGCATCTGAAGCCCGCTGCGATGCTAGACGCGCCAGGACTGCGAGAGCACATGGGATCCCGGTTAGCGGCATTCAAGGTGCCCAAGTACATTTGGTTTTTAGCCGAGCCTTTACCGAGAAACGCGAACGGGAAGTTTTTGAAGCGCGAGTTGCAAGAAGTGCTCGATCCGGACTCTGCCGACTGAGTGTTTTGCGTTAACAGCAGGTTGAGAGATTGACTATTACCCAGCCACCATCGTGGCCGGTGAACCACATTATTTCAAAGTAATAAGGAGCCGAGATGCTCACGAGACAGTTCACTGACGAGCAAAAGATGTTCCGAGAGGCGTATCGACGTTTCCTCGCTGAAGCCGTCGTTCCAGAGATGGAGCGCTTCCGAGAGCAAGGTATTGTCGATCGAGAGATCTTTAAGGCCGCCGGTGAGAAAGGGTTCTTGATGGTTTGGCCAGAAGAGCGATTTGGTGGCCTCGATGATTACGATATCCGTTGGGAGCAGGTCATTATTGAAGAGCTGGCTTACGCGCGGTGCGCCGATTGGTTTGGGTCGCTGCACAGCAGAATCGTGGCGCCCTACATTACGCGTTTTGGCACTGAAGAGCAGATGCAGCGTTATATACCGGGCGCTGTCTCGGGCGACATTGTGTTAGCCGTTGCGATGACCGAACCGGATGCGGGCAGTAATTTAGCGGGCATGCGAACGCATGCGATCGAGCAGGACGATCATTGGGTGCTCAATGGTCAGAAAACCTACATTTCTAACGGCATTAACTGTGATCTTGTGGTCGTGGCAGCTAAGACTGATCCACACAATAATCCCCACGCAATGACATTGTTTTTGGTTGAGTCCAATTGGAAGGGGTTTGAGCGCGGTCGGAATCTGAAGAAGCTGGGGCTGAAGGCGCAGGATACGGCAGAGTTGTTTTTCAACGACGTCAAGGTGCCCAAGGCCAATGTGTTGGGTGAGGCGCATCAAGGTTTTTATTATCTAATGAGCGGGCTGGCTGAAGAGCGTTTGTTAGGGGCGATGGGTTACCTAGCCTCGGCACAATTGTCTTGGGATCTGACGGCGACCTTCGTGCAGGAGCGTGAGGTGTTTGGCAAGCCGCTTGCCGCCATGCAGAACACTCAATTTAAGATGGCGGAGCTCCGCGCCGAACTGGATATTACGCAGTGTTTCGTCGACCAGTCGGCGCTGGCGTTTAACGAAGGCACGTTGAGCGCAGAAGATGCGGCAATGGCAAAACTGAAGACTTCTGAGCTACAGCAGCGGGTAGCGGATGAAGGCTTACAACTGCACGGTGGCGCAGGCTTCATGGACGAATACCCTATCAGTCGACAGTCCGCCGATGCGAAAATCGCAACGATCTATGCCGGCAGCTCTGAAATCATGAAATTGATTATTGGTCGGTATTGCTTGGGTGACCAATACGAGCCCTTTAACCAGCGTAATTTCTGAGGGGGCGGTTTATGGGAGCTTTAAGTGGCATCACGGTAATCGAGCTTGCAGGCATTGGTCCTGGACCGATGGGGGGCATGATGTTGGCCGATATGGGTGCCGAGGTCATTCGTATTGAGCGACCTGGTGCTCTGGATCCTAAGCTGGCTGAGCCGATCAGTGGTCGCAACAAAAAGTCGGTAGTCTTAGATCTCAAGCAGCCGGCGGGCCTTGAAGCGCTCATGAAATTGATTGAGCGAGCGGATGCTTTAATCGATCCCTATCGTCCGGGTGTTTGTGAAAAACTGGGCATTGGCCCCGAGGTGTGTCGGGCAAGGAATCCCAAATTGGTATTTGCTCGGATGACCGGCTGGGGGCAGGAGGGCCCGCTCTCGCAGGCCGCAGGGCACGACCTCAATTACATCGCGATCACCGGCGCATTGCACGCTATTGGCCGTCGAGGTGAGAGGCCAGTGGTGCCACTGAACTTAGTGGGTGATTTTGGCGGCGGCGGAATGCTGTTGGTAACGGGGATACTGGCAGCGTTACTGGAGGCCTCTCGTTCGGGTCAAGGGCAGGTGATCGATGTGGCGATGGTCGATGGGACAGCACAGCTCATGTGGATGATGCAGGGATTTCAACAGATGGGAACCTGGAATGCAGAGGAGCGAGAGTCGAACCTGCTCGATGGTGCGGCTCATTTTTACGATACCTACCAGTGTGCTGACGGGAAATATGTTGCCGTCGGCGCTATTGAGCCACAGTTCTATGCGGAGCTAATGGCGAGGGCGGAGATTAGTGACCCGCAATTTGCGGCGCAGCATGACGTGACTCAGTGGCCGGATCTCAAGCAAAAGCTGGCGGCAGTTCTGATGACCAAAACGCGAGATGAGTGGGATCAGATCATGTCGGGGAGCGACGCGTGTTTTGCGCCGGTATTAACCATGCAAGAAGCCACCGAATATGGCGCTAATATCGAGCGTGCGGTGTATACCCAAGTGGATGAGCTAGTGCACCCGTCACCGGCGCCGCGTTTTGAGCGAACCCCCTCTAACATTCGCCATAGCACGCGAGCCCTTGGCGCCGATACGATCTCGGTGATTCAGGCGTCGGGCTTATCGGAGACTGAGGTTGACGCGTTGCTGGCCTCGGGTGCAGCGGTCCAAAACAATTAACACGTAGCGAATAGTAAGTTTTAGGAGAGAGTAATGAGTGATTACGATACGATTTTAGTAGAGAGAGCGGGGCGAGTTGCCCGAGTCTCTTTTAACAGGCCAGAAAAATTAAATAGTTTCAATGTGACCCAACGGCGTGAATTCGTTCGTGCTGCGCAAGAGGTTAACGCTGACCGAGACATCTGGGTGGTGGTGCTGACCGGCGCAGGCAGGGCCTTTGGCGCGGGCGCAGATCTGTCTGATACGGAGGAGTCTGGATTTTCAGGTGCGGAGGGCGTAGAGGATCAATTGAACGCGGAATACAAGCCGGGCGTGCTGGCGATCCACCATGCGCGCAAACCCTGGGTGGCGGCGGTCAACGGTCCGTGTGCGGGGATTTCTTACTCATACGCGATGGCTTGCGACCTCGTTTTGATGGCCGAATCGAGTTATCTCTATCAGCCGTTCGTGGGGATCGGTTTGGTCCCCGACGGCGGCGCGACCTGGTTATTACCGCACCTCATTGGTTCAAAGCGGGCTTACGAACTCATGGCGCTTGGCGAAAAAGTCAGTGCGGAGAAGGCGGTGGAGTGGGGGCTCGCTAATCGTGTGCTGGCCGACGATGATTTCGCTCAGGCATCAATGGCTTTCGCACAGGATCTTTCTGAGCGATCACCCTTGGCGCTACGATATACGAAAGAGGCTCTTAATTTTTCCGCCGCACACAACCTAAGTGATACGATCTCAAAGGAGGCGGCGCTGCAAAGTATTTGTATCGGTAGTGCTGATTCAAAAGAGGCCATTACGGCTTTTTTTGAAAAACGAACACCGGCTTGGAAGGGGCAGTAAATCGATTTGACGTTTTATCGCGGCTGGTAGGAGTCACCGTCATGCTAACAATAAAAATGAAAGAGCCTCAGTTTGGTGCGTCTTCTGTACTCAAAGTGGCGGGGCTGGTGGCGGCTATGCTGTCGTTATGCGGGCCGTCTGCTTTGGCGCAGGCGCAGGCGTGGGAGAGACAGCTGTTGTGGGGAGACACTCACCTGCACTCCACTTATTCTTCCGATGCCTTCACCAATGGCAACCTCACGGCGACGCCTGACACGGCATACCACTATGCAAAAGGAAAGCCGGTGGTTCACCCCGGACATAAAGCAAGGGTTCAAATTGGCACGCCGCTAGATTTTTTAGTGGTCTCAGACCACGCCGAGTATTTAGGTGTTATCAGAAGCTTGTACTTGAACCCGATGATCACAGAGGGGCTGAGTTGGAAGGAGCGGATTTGGACGCGAATCGTTCAGTATTTATTACGTGACGCGGTAGATAACGATACTGGTCGAGAGTTGTTTACCACCGTGTTGCCAAAACCGGCAGAAAATGCGGTGGAAGCGATGTTGGGCTGGGAGGAAGACCGGGTCAGCGGGTTGGTCCCTCGGCAGCCGACGGTTGAGGTCGATACTTGGAAATTGATCACTGATGCTGCGGAGCGGCACAATGATCCCGGCGTTTTTACTGCGCTGATCGGCTGGGAATATTCTTTGATTCCGGGGGGCGCAAATCTTCACCGCGTGGTGATTTCGGATATTACGGCAGAGCAGGCGCAAACTTTTGCGCCTTTTGGTTTTGATGACAGTTCTTTCCCCAGCGACCTGTGGGATTGGTTAGAAGAGACCAGCCGCGCTACCGGCGGCGATTTTATTGCGGTACCGCACAACTCTAATATTTCGAAAGGGTCAATGTTTGATGTGCGAGACCTTCGCGGAGAGGCCATTGATCGAGATTACGCTGAGGTGCGTCGCTACTGGGAGCCGATTGTTGAGATAACCCAGATCAAGGGCGATTCAGAGACGCACCCGGTGCTGGCACCCGGCGACGCGTTTGCAGACTTCGAGCGTTACCCTTATTACATTCAGCGCGAGTGGACAGACTATGTTCCGCAGAGGGGCGATTATGTACGCAGCGCCTTAAAAGTGGGCCTCGAACTGGACGCAAAAATCGGTTTTAACCCCTATCAGTTTGGCGTCATTGGCTCTACCGATGCCCACACGGCACTGCCCTCGGCAGAGGAAGATAATTTTCACGGTAAAATGGCGACCGATTCGATTCCCTCGCGAAAAGCCGGAGGATGGTCTGAGGATGCTCGTGGGACGTTTGGCTGGGGAATGAGTGCCTCGGGTCTGGCGGCGGTCTGGGCGACCGATAACACTCGTGAAGCCATTGTGGCCGCGATGCGACGGCGTGAGGTGTATGCAACGAGTGGCCCAAGAATTGCGGTGCGCACGTTTGCAGGCTTGAATTTGGCGGCGTCTGGTTTTGATCAAGCGTCTTTCCCCGATAATCTCGCCGCTGATGTTGTGCCGATGGGAGGCGAAATACAGGGGGCTCAGTCAGGTGATCAATTCACCCTGATGATCGAGGCCTCAGCGGATCCGCGGGGCGCTTATCTTGATCGCGTGCAGGTGGTCAAGGGTTGGCTTGATGACGCAGGGGAGACACAAGAGCAGATCGTTGATGTGGCTTGGTCAGGTGGTGATTCTCGATTGGATGACGAGGGTGCGTTGCTGCCGGTTGGCACGACGGTTGATCTACAGACTGGGCTGACGGCCAATAGCATTGGGGCGCCGAGCTTGCGAGTGGTCTGGCGTGATCCGGCCTTTGATCCGCTGCAATCGGCTTTTTACTACGTCCGTGTGTTACAGATACCGACTGCAAGGCACTCACTGCTCGATGCCCTCGCGTTGGGCGGTGATGTCGATACCCGCAGGCCTGATACGATACAGGAACGCGCGTACACCTCCCCAATCTGGTACCAGCCATCCTCTGAGTAAGCTAATAATTGGCATCGCAGTTTAGACTGCGATGCAGACCCGCAAACCCTCCAGCACTGGCTGGGCTTGGGAGAGCGCCTCGCAACAGGCGTCACGATGCTGTGCCATGGCCAGCACTTCTTCTTCTCGAATCGTGGGGTTGACGGATTGCAGATACTGCAACCGATCCCATTCTAAATTGAGTGTTTGCCGAGCGTGCGTAACGGCCTGCTCGCGGCGAGCGATGACCGTTTTGGCCGCTGCTGCATCAAGCACGGGAAATAGTGATTCAAGTGTTTGGCGGAGTTTGCTGAGCGCTGCAGCGCTGGTTGCTGTCGGAACGTTTTGTAAATGCTCCGCGAGGAATGACGATGAGAGTCGGTCGCCCACTTCTTTGCCTTCTGCAGTTAGCAGCATTCGCAAAGGTGTTTGATCGATAAATTGTCCCGTCTCTAAATATCTCGGTGCGAGGCACTCGACCCGGTAAAGGGCTTCGAGGAGTACGGTGCCCGCCGGCACGCCTCGGTGCTTAAAAGTACCGATGCTGGCTTTCCCAATATCACTGCTGAGCAAGGTGGCCATCGACTCCATGACGATGGGGTGTTCCCAAGTCAAAAAGATAACGTCGTCGCGGCTTAATGCGGTAGTGCGGTCATAAGTCGCTGTGGCACCATTTTCATCCAATCCGGGCAGTTGTCCGGTGACCAAATTTTCAGTGGGTTTGATGACGGTCAATTGCTCGTCGAGATAATCTTGATCAATGCCAATACGATCAAACAGCATGTCGCAAAAAGCGTGCAACGTTTCCGCGGATTCTCGCTGTTCGAGTTGAGTGATTATGGCTGCACCTCGTTCAGCGTTATGGGAGTTGCGCTCCAGCAGGCGGTCACGCCCTTTTTCAGACTCTTGGAGCAGGTCTTGTCGGCGTTGGCGGGTTGCCTCTATCAGATCGTCTAGTCCGCTGCCGTCCTCCGTTGCCGCAGCTAATGCGTCAGCAAACTCAGAGTACAACTGATGACCCACCGAGCAAGTGGCATTGAAGGCGTTTAGGCCTTCATCTAGCCAACGGTACACCACTGCCTGCGCGGTTTGTTCCAGAATCGGCAGGTGTAAATAAATATCGCTCCCCTGACCAATCCGGTCGAGCCGTCCAATACGTTGTTCTAGTAAGTCGGGGTGCCTCGGTAGATCGAAGCAGATAAGGTGTTTGGCGAACTGAAAGTTTCTCCCCTCGCTGCCAATTTCAGAGCAGATAAGCGCTTGGGCACCACCTGATTCCTCGGCGAAATAGGCTGCCGCGCGATCACGTTCTACTAGGCTGAGGTCTTCGTGGAAGGCAGCACATCGAACGCCCGCTTTGAGGTGAAGATGATGTTCAAGACCCATGGCCGTGTGCTTGTCAGCACAAATCACGAGCGCTTTATGGGGCCGCAGTTGCTTCAATTGCTCTTGAAGCCAGGTGACCCGAGGGTCTGCTTCAATCCATTGTGCTTCGGGGTGCAGCGTTTCCGGATGGAGATGGTTTCCGTTGCTGACATAAAGTTCAGGCGTCGCCAGTGGGTAGCACTGATGGTGCCGATTGGGAAAGCCAGAAATACCTTGGCGGGTATTACGATAGAGCACTCTGCCTGTGCCGTATCGATCTAACATCTGTTGGATTTGGTCTGCAGAATTGGCATTGGTGTCGATGTCAGCGGGCAGATCACAGGGCTGCCCTTGTTCGAGCTGTTCGATCGCGTGATTCCAGGCAGTAAACTGAGTTTGCTCTTTTTTGAACTGCTGGAAATCATTGAACCTTGCCGGGTCGATAAGTTGTAGCCGTTCAAAATGGCTCTCAAGGCCTGCCTGCTCGGGCGTGGCGGTCAATAGCAGAAGCCCTCGGGTATGCTGAGAGAGCGTATGGACAAACTCGCCCAAACTCGAGCGAGGGTGATTCAGGCCGGTGATGTGGTGGGCTTCATCAATCACAACCATGTCCCATTCCGTTTGCAGAACACACTCCTGAAGCGCTGGGTCAGACTCAAAAAGATTGATGGGCGATAGCACCAGAGGGGATTCAGCGAATTCCTCACTGGGGTCGGTGTCTTCGAGTCGTGCCGCATTTAATAGCGAGAAGGACAAGTGAAAGCGCCTTTGCATCTCGATGAGCCATTGATGTGTCAGCGTTTCGGGCGTGAGAATCAGCACGCGCTGCGCGCGTTGACGCAACAGTTGCTGACTGACAATGAGGCCAGCTTCAATCGTTTTACCTAACCCGACTTCATCAGCCAGCAGGACTCTTGGTGCAAATCGGGCGCCAACGGTGGCGGCGACGTAGAGCTGGTGGGACAGGAGGGTGGTGCGAGCACCCAGTAAACCGCGCAGCCCGAACCCATCAGCTGAGGCATTATGGTCTAGTGTTGTTTGACGCAATCCAAAGTCGGCAGGCTTACCCAGCTGACTGTTCAGTAGTCGCTCAACTGGCGTGTTGAGTTCGATATGGGCATCAAGCTCAGATTCGTTGACCTGGCAGAGCTCACCCTGCTGATCCTCCGCGGCATAAACCATGATCCCTGCATGCTGCTCAGCGGTCACCACGATGAGTGAGGCGCCGTCCATGCGGGTCAGTTGATCGCCGGTTTTTAGTAGCAGCCGGGTCAAAGGTGCGCGGTCAGTCGCGTAGACCCGCTCCTCTTCAACAGCCGGAAAATGCAGTGTGACGCGCCGGGTATCAGCGGTGGTGACAATCCCTAGTCCGAGCGTGCTATCGGCGTGACTGACCCATCGTTGTCCGGGAATAAACATATCGGTCATCGTCTAGAAAAACAGTTGGTAGCTGTTGCGTCGTGCGTGCTCAAGAAACACTTCGGTATCGAGCTTTTTGATGCCGGCTAAGGTTTCAGCAATAAAAGGCAGGTAGCGTGGTTCATTGGGCTGCCCGCGATAGGGCACGGGGGTTAAGTAGGGGGCATCAGTTTCTAAGACGATGCGGTCAGTGGGTGTGGCGTCAGCAACGTCGCGCACATTTTCGGCATTACGGAAGGTGATAATGCCATTGAACCCCAGCATAAATCCCTCGCTCAAGCAGAATTCGGCGAGGGATAGTGAGCTTGTAAAACTGTGTATCACCCCCTTATTTTTTAGTGTTTGGCTGTGGTTCGCTAAGATTGCGCGAGTGTCTTCATCGGCTTCTCGGGTGTGAATGACGACGGGTAAGCCCGCCTCTGAGGCAATATTCAACTGTGCGTCAAACGCTTCTGCTTGGGTTCGGCGATCGGCGTGGTCATAGTGATAGTCGAGACCAATCTCGCCAATGGCGACGACCTTTGTGCTGCTGCAGTTTTCGGTAATGCGTTTGCTGAGCTCATCACTCCAGCTATCGGCTTCGTGAGGATGGATTCCCTGTGTGCACCAAACTTGAGCGTGATCGGTCGCGATGCGCCGCACCGTATCGAGATTCTCTGCTGATACCGCAATCGTGACAATGCGCTCGATACCGACATCCTCCGCGGCATGTAAGGCGCTTTCTAGCCCCTCATCACCGAGATAGTCGAGATGGCAATGCGTTTCAACGATAGGCGTATCAAAGCGCGGTATGGCACGGCGTGTAGATGAGCTCATTGGGGGGCAACACAAGTTATCAATATTAATTATCGCACAATTTTCGACAAGGATTATCGGTCAGTCGCTATGCTATCCGCGATGGACTGTGCGAAAGCGCATCGCCTGAACCGTATCGATAATTTCTTGCCAAAGCCATCGGTGCATAGGCGAGTGATCGGTGCGCCGATGCGCAATGAGTGAGTACTGAACGCTGAAGGTGAGGTCAACCGGTAAGGTCAGTGCCACAATGTCCCGCGTGGCCCCCTCGTTACGAGCAAGGTAGGCGGGGCATATTAGGAGATAGTCAGTCTCTCTGAGAATTTCAAAGGCGGTCAAGAGATGAGAGGTTTCCAATATGCCCTTGTCACTCTCAAATAACTCTTTCGCGAGCACTTGTCCGCCGATCAGCTCCTCTCGATCGGCGACATAGAGCGCGATGTGCGGATACTGGCGGATCAACTCCTTGGTGAGCGTCAGCTGGACTAGCGGGTGATCTTGCCGCACGAATATGGCTAGCGGTGAATCTGCTAAGGGTAAAACTGAGAATTCTGGTGCGTAGTCTTCCCTCTGAATTTGGATGGCAAAATCGAGCTCTCCACTCGCTAGCTGATCCAGCTGCCGTTCTGCTCTGGTGATGGTGCGCAATCGCAGCTTCGGCGCACTTGATTGCAGTCTGGCTGAGAGCGGCGGTAACAGTGTAAAGCCCACATATTCAGAGATCGCCAGCGTGATCTGACCTCTATAAGAAGCAGGGAGAAATTCCCCTGCGTCCAGCAGGCCGTCGATTTGTTCAAGCGTGACTTTTAATTCCGCGGCGAGCCCAAGGGCTCGAGGCGTGGGTTGTACCCCTCTCTTACTGCGAACAAATAGCGGGTCATCGAACGTCTCCCGCAGCCGACCCAGCGTTTTTGACATGGCAGGTTGGGTGATCGACAGCTTGCTAGCGGCTTTAGAAACGCTGCCTTCTTCGAGTAAAATATGCAGTGCAACCAATAGGTTAAGGTCAATTTTTGCCAGTCGACTGAGGTTCATTGAGTTCTCTTATAACGCAGGGGACTACGTTGAATCAAAAAAATACATTAGCAGTAATGATACAGCTCATTCATAGTAAATCACAGGCCCGATGCGGGGCGCGCAGTTCCCTCCTAGCGTGTGCCGCGGCCAGAGTCCGTAAAAGCTTTTACCCGCCGATCTCTCGGCGGGGTTTTTTTGCGTTATATTCTCCACCGACCCCGCCAGGCTCATGCACTGTGAAATATCTGACGCTCCTGTTGCTGTTCGCAGGCAACCTCACCTTAGCCGAGACGCCAGTGCCTTTTGGGCTGTTTGTGGCGTCATCCGAGGCCACAAAAAATCCCAGTGCAGAGGCGTCGCCGGAGTTGAGCACGAGAGCGGATGTTGCTGCGGCTGAGGTGGTTTTGCTTGAGCAAGAGCAGTCCCTTGGGCCGTATCACCCTTCACTAGCGGCGTTAATGGTGGAGGTTGCCGCCATCGCGTCAGCATCGGGCGATCTGTCTCGCGCGGCGGAGTTCTATGATCGGGCATTGCATAATGCGCGGGTTAACAACGGCCTTTATGGCGATCAGCAATTACCCATCTTGCGGGGCTTGATCGCTCTGTATCTAGAATCGGGTGACCGTGAAGCCCTAGAGGAGAGGGCGGCATATCAGTTCCGATTACTCGGATCTGGGTTGCCGCCATTCGAAGAGGGAGAGCTCAAAGCGGCACTCGAATTTTTTGATGTCACTTTGGATGTCTTGATGGATGTCGAATGGGGTCCGCGAGGTCGAGAGTTACTTCGGTTTCATGACCGATTTGACGACATGACTGCGGCAGTCTGCCAAGACCCGTCGGTTAGCAGTCAATGGTGTCAACCTTTTACGTTTCGTCTAGCGGGTTTTTATTATGTCCTCGAGTTCAAGTTGGATGTGTTAGTGGACGATCAACGGTTCGAGCGCACTTTTTCGGACCCCGAATGGAGTTCGTTAGAGCGAGAACCGCGGCTCGAGGCGTTACAGAGGCGCCTCATGAGCAAAGGGGAGGACTTGTTTGAGCAATTGCTGAGCGTCGCACCTGCTCAGCATGACGCGCTCTCAGCGCTTGCCGATTGGCGGTGGTTTTATCGGCAGAAAACTCGTGCGCTGGCACTGTACGAGCAGGCTTGCCAGATGCACCCAGGTCGTTTTGAGAAGCCCGGAGCGCTGCCAGAGTACCCCGCTCTAGGGCGACTTATGCTCCCTGATCCGGGCCCACCTGTGACTCAGGTGACGCTCTCAGTGACGGATCGAGGTGTCGCCAAGGATGTTGTGGTGACCGCCTCCAATTCGCCCAGTGATGATCGCGCCGGGGCCAAGCTCAAAAGACTGCTGCGCAACACCGCTTTCCGTCCTGCCCTGCGTAACTGTGTGGAGCCTGTTGCGCTAAGCCCGTTGGTCATGGAGGTTGTGTTGACGCAGTGATCAGTCGTTGTGAATGACGAGCAGAGCGCCCGTTGCTTTCACTGACCCCGTGAGCCGCCAGTTCAGCAACTCGCCGCCGTGCCTTTGGATTGCTTTTTCGGCCATTTGGTGAAAGGTGGGCCGCTCGGGATCTCCGATCACGATCGTGCCGACACCTGCGTCGATGGCACGGTCGATCATTGTGCCGACTGGTTTAACGAGTTCGTCCCAGAAACAAATATCGCCGCCGAATAAAATATCGGTTTGCCTGAGATCTTTCTTCTGCACCTTTTCAAAGCGCTGTACCCAAGGTGTCGTGGAGACCCCATTGAGCGCAGCGACGGCATCGAGATAAGGGAATACAGCGGGATCGGCGTCCATTGAGACGACCTCTGAGCCCCATTGTTGAGCACACCAAATTCCAGTGATGCCCCATCCGCAGCCAGCATCAAGTATGCGTTGCCGTCGCAGTGGTGTATTTTTTTTGAGGTAGTCAATGATGAGGCAGCTTGATTTCCACAGCTTGGTCCCGTGGATGCTGGGTTCATGACCTGCTCGTTTTACTGCGCGGATGCAGGCGTGGCTTGCATACGGCATTGCGACACCCCGAAAACGGCGCACATTCTTAGCGCTGACGGCAGAAGGTCGAGACTTTTTTTGGCGGGCAGACGCCGCCTTGGTCTGGCTGACAGCAGCGGGTTTCGAAGTTGACATAGTGCTTCTCGCGTTCACGGGGAGCGCGAGCTTAACAAACCTGCCGACGAGAGGGTATCAGCGTTTGGTAACTTCCTCGGCCTGCAGACCCTTAGGGCCTTCTACCAAAGCGAACTCTACTTCTTGCCCTTCATTAAGGCTGCGATACCCATCGCCTTGAATCGCCCTAAAGTGCACAAAGATATCGTCTGGCCGGTCGGCCATAGTGATAAAACCAAAACCTTTGGCGTTGTTGAACCACTTAACGGTTCCTACCTGGCGGTCTGACATAAAAACTCCACCGCATAACTATTATTATTGTATGTAGTCTTATCAGGGCTTTAGGCGGAACGCAATACCTCTATTTGCGATCTTTGTCGTCTCAGTGTTGCAATCGACGACGCGGCTTGCTCTTGCTTTTGACGCTCTGCGAGCACGACTTCGGTGGGAGCTCGTTCGACAAAGGCCTTATTGTTGAGCTTTCCCTCGAGTCGAGCGAGCTCAGACTCGTGCTTGGTGATCTCTTTGTCTAGCCGCACTAGCTCTTGCTCGATATCAATGACCCCTGCCATGGGTACACGAATTTCAAGCTCTCCACAAAGCGCCATTAGGCTGGGAGGGGGTTCTGCGTCAGGTGATAGGGCGGTCAGCTGGCTGACTTTGGCCAACTTAGCGAGATAGGCTGTATTCCGTGTCAGGCGTGCTTTGTCTTGTTCGGATGCGTGGCTTACTAATACGGTCAGTTCAGTTGATGGTGGGATGTTGGCTTCCGCACGAATCGTGCGGATCGCAATAATTATTGTCTTCAGCCACTCAATTTCACCCTCCGATTCCTCGTCGATCTGCTCCGCGCTGTAAGTTGGCCAGGGGGCCAGCATAATGCTGTCACCCTGCGTGCCGGCGAACGGGCTGACGCTCTGCCAAATCTCTTCGGTTAAGTAGGGCATAAAGGGATGCAGCATCCGAAGCGATTGCTCCAGTACCGTGATGAGTGTCTGCCGTGTCCCCAGTGCCGCCATAGCGTTGGTGTCCTCATCCCAAAGCACGGGTTTGGAGAGTTCGAGGTACCAGTCGCAAAATTCATTCCACACAAAGTCGTATAGCGCTTGTGATGCTAGGTCAAATCGATACTGAGCATAGGCGCTATCGACCACTTGAAGGGTCGACTCCATCCGGCTTTTGATCCAGCGGTCCGCCAGTGAGTCTTCGCCTCTTTTAGATAGTAGATCATGGCCTTCAGCATGGCTTAAGACGTACCGAGACGCGTTCCAGATCTTGTTGCAGAAATTGCGATAGCCCTCTATTCGCCCGATATCAAATTTGATATCTCTTCCCGTTGAGGCCAATGAATAAAACGCATAACGCAGTGCGTCGGTGCCGTAGCCCAGGATGCCATCTGGAAATTGTTTACGTGTGGCTTTATCGATTTTAGCGGTTAACTGCGGCTGCATGAGGTTGGCAGTGCGCTTCGCCAGCAACGCGTCGAGGGATATGCCGTCGATCAGATCGATTGGGTCTAATACATTCCCTTTGGATTTTGACATCTTCTGCCCTTCACCGTCGCGCACGAGTCCATGAACATAGACCGTGTGGAAAGGCACTTCCTTCATAAAATGCAGTGACATCATGATCATCCGCGCGACCCAAAAGAAGATGATGTCAAAGCCGGTGACCAGTACCGATGCCGGGTGGAACGTCTTGAGATCATCGGTGTTATCTGGCCAGCCAAGGGTAGAAAACGTCCACAGTGCAGAGGAAAACCAAGTGTCGAGCACGTCGTCATCTTGTCGCAGGATCATGGTGTCTGGCAGTTGATGTTTAACGCGCACCGCTGCTTCAGAGTCACCCACATAGATGTTACCTGCGTCGTCATACCATGCTGGTATGCGATGCCCCCACCACAGTTGGCGGCTGATACACCAGTCTTGAATGTCGCGCATCCAGGAGAAGTAGGTGTTTTCCCATTGCTTGGGTACGAATTGGATGGCGCCCTGTTCGACAGCTTCGATAGCAGGAACGGCAAGTTTTTTTGCATCGACATACCACTGCGGGGTCAGCCAAGGCTCTATGACGGCGCCCGAGCGATCGCCTCGCGGCACTTTGAGGGTGTGGGGCTCAATTTTTTCGAGTAGCCCTAGTGCCTCGAGCTCAGCAACGACTGCCTTTCTCGCCACAAAGCGATCCATGCCCCTGAACCGCTCTGGTGCCGCATCGTTGATCGCCGCGTTGGCGGTGAGGATATTAATTTTTGGGAGCTGATGACGCTCTCCCATCGCATAATCATTGAAGTCGTGTGCTGGTGTGATCTTGACGCAGCCTGAGCCAAATTCAGGGTCGACATAGTCATCAGCAATGATGGGGATAGTACGATCGGTCAGGGGTAGGGCAATGTGACTGCCAATCAGGTGTTGATAACGATCGTCATCTGGATGGACTGCAACCGCCGTGTCGCCCAGCATGGTTTCCGGGCGAGTGGTCGCCACCACCAAGTGCCCGTCTTGGCCCTGCAGCGGATATCGCAGGTGCCACAGAGAGCCGGCTTCTTCCTCTTGCACAACTTCAAGATCAGAAATGGCAGTGTGAAAAGTGGGGTCCCAGTTGACGAGCCGATGCCCTCGATAAATGAGTCCCTCTTCAAATAGCGTGATAAAAACGCGCTGGACCGCTTGTGATAGCCCTGGGTCCATCGTGAAGCGTTCGCGGCTCCAGTCCGGTGACGTGCCCAAACGTCTCAACTGTTGCGTGATTGCTCCGCCGGATTCCGCTTTCCAGTCCCATACACGCTCAGTAAAGGCTTCCCTGCCGAGTGCTTCACGGGAGGAGCCCTCTGATTCTAGCTGTCGCTCGACTACCATTTGCGTGGCGATACCCGCGTGATCTGTGCCCACCTGCCACAGTGTGTTGTGGCCTCGCATTCGCTGATAACGCACCAATGCGTCCATGATGGCTTGCTGAAAACCATGCCCCATGTGGAGCGTGCCGGTGACATTAGGGGGAGGGATGGGGATGCAAAACGCGGGCCCTTCGCCCGATGGCGCAAAGTAACCATTGGCCTCCCAATAGTCATACCATCGTCCTTCGATATCAGCAGGTGAAAAATTCTTGTCCATAGTCACGGTAGTGATGGGCCTCTAATGGTTAATCAGATCGTTCAGAGATCGTGTTTGGTCAGTGAGTAGCCTCGGTCTCGATAAAACCGCCATGCATTTCGTGAAGACGCTAGTGACGACTCATCTGGCGCTACGATTTCGGCAAGACGGCTAAAGCGAGAAAAGTAATCGAGGATCACGCCGGTAGTGTTAATTAACACATCGTTTTGCTCAAGGGGAGGCTCGGACCAGCCAATGCTAACCAGCTCTTTGCGATCATCCTCGATTAGAGCATGCGGCAGAAAACTTTCAGCACGAAATGTCCACAGCGCATTGTCAAAGGTGTGAGCTTGTTCCTCATCGCTGACGCTAACAAATAGGTGATGGCCGCGCGAAACGGCTTTTTCTGCAATACGGCCTACCGCGTTGACGACCGGTAGGCTGCCGTCGCGCGGGAGGACATAGAAGTCAATCTGCGTCATGAATGACCAGCACGTTCCCGCAAATACGCGATCAGCAATGGGACGGGCCTGCCGGTTGCGCCTTTGGGTGCGCTTCTGAATGCGCTGCCCGCAATATCAAGGTGAGCCCACTTGTAGTCTTCCGCGAACTGCGCCAAAAAGCAGGCCGCCGTGATGCTGCCAGCGCCGCCAGCACCAATATTGGCGAGGTCGGCGAATGGACTGTCGAGCTGTCGGTGATACTCGTCCCAGATTGGGAATCGCCACCCTCGGTCGTAGCTGCGTTCTCCCGCACTGATCAGACTATTGGCGAGATGGTCATCATTTGAAAATATGCCCGTTGCCTCGTGCCCTAAGGCGACGATGATCGCGCCGGTGAGGGTGGCAATATCGACCACTTCGATTGGCTCGAAGCGGGCAGCGTAAGTGAGCGCATCACACAATACGAGTCGTCCTTCAGCATCCGTATTTAGCACCTCTATTGTTTTGCCAGACATGCTGGTGACTACATCGCCGGGTTTTGTGGCTCGTCCACTCGGCATATTTTCAGCTGCTGCGATCACGCCTACGATGTTGATGGGTAACGCCATTTCTGCAGCCGCATGCAGCGCACCGAAGACCGAACCGGCACCCCCCATATCGAACTTCATCTCGTCCATCTTACCGCCGGGCTTAAGGCTAATGCCTCCAGTATCAAAGGTAATGCCTTTGCCCACTAGGCAATAAGGACGCGTCTTTGCGGAAGCGCCCTGATACTTAATGACGATGAGTTGCGAGGGTTGATCGGAGCCGTTACCCACCGACAATAAAGAGTGCATACCCAATGACGCCATTTTCTGCTCGTCCAGCACGGAGACGGACAGTTTCGAGTGCATCCGTGCAAGCTTTCGGGCCTGACCGCTGAGGTATTTTGGCGTGCAGATATTGCCAGGCAGGTTCACCAGTTCTCGCGTGAGGTTTGCTCCTTGGCCAGTGGCCCCACCTATCGCAACTGAGCGCTTGGCTTGTGCGACGGAGCAGAGGTTACCTGGCGACACGGCGACCCGTTTTAGGGGGCGAGCAGGCTTTTTACGCTGATTGAGCGTGTGTTCGTATTGATAATGTGCCAGCGTGAGCTGCAATGCGATTTGCTCAAGCAACATGCTTGCGTCCCGAACTTTACCCGTCAGGCCATCTGTCCAGACGAGGGCGTCCTTCGCTTGGCTACTCATGAGCGATCGAGAAAGCGTTTCTGCCAATTTTTTTGCTGAGCTCACAGTTTGACCGCCGATGTCTCCGCAGCCGATCAGCAACACACGTTGAACCCCAGCATTTCCGGGGAGCCAATGGTGACTTCCCAATGACGACGAGAAGTCGCCGTTTCTAATGGCATTAGTGACGGTGCCACCCAGCAATTTATCAAGCGCCTTTAGAGGAGGCGACAGTGTTTTTTTATCGGGAACCAGCGCCACGAGGGCCTGAGTCTTTATTTGGCCGATGGTGTTGGCGGTACGTGCGGTAATACTCAATGTGGCCATGCGATATCCTAATCCTGTTACGCGGGAAGCGGGAGGGCGCTAGTGTATGATGCCGGAGCCTTTAACGAAATAACCATCTACGGACTTTCAACCCAATATTGAGCTAATGCGGATACTTCGGTACTTAACACGCGATATTTTACTGCACACGGTGGCGGTCAGTTTTGTCCTGTTCCTGGTCGTGTTTGCGGGTCGATTCATCCGGTATCTGGCTGAGGCGGCAGTGGGCTCGCTGACGGGCGATGTGTTGCTACCGATTATGCTGTTCAAGTTGCCTGGGTTCTTTGAAATGATTCTGCCGCTTGGTCTCTTCATCGGTATTTTGCTGAGCCTCGGTCGACTTTATGCAGAGAGCGAAATGGTGGTGCTCAGGGCTTGTGGCGTTGGCCCGGGTAGACTCGCCGGATATGTCTTAGTGCCCACCATGGTGGTGGTTAGCGCAGTAGCGTTCTTATCGCTCTATGCGGCGCCCGAGGGCTCTGCACGCGCCCAAGTGCTATTGGATAACCCGCGGTCAGCAGAGGGGCTTCATATTCTGAATGAAGGTCGGTTCCGGAAGCAGCGGGATGGACATTACGTCACTTATGCCGAGCAAATCGACGACGCGGGTGTGATGCACAATATTTTTGTTTTCGAGCGAGAGCCGGGATCGCAATCAGACATCTATAACGCAACTTTTGCCCGAGAAGGCGAAATCGTTTTTCAGGAGTCGACGGGGCGTCGGTATCTGGAGTTGCGGGGAGGAACTCGATATCAAGGGGAGCCAGGAAAGCTCGCGCTGGAAGAAATACAATTTGATTTGTATGGCGAGTTGATCCCGGAGTCGCAAGGGAGTCTTCGCCGCACCACTAAAGTACAAGCGATGGCGACGCGAGCATTGTGGGACAGTAGCGATCCAAAATTACGTGGCGCTTTGTGGTGGCGTGTGTCCTTGCCGCTCATGGTGCCGGCCATCGCAATGATCGCCCTAGCGCTGAGCCGCACTGATGCCCGGCGAGGTCGCTATGCAAAGATTGGGCCCGCGATGGTGGTTTTACTGCTCTATTTTCTGGGTCTGACTCAGGGCAGGGGGCTGATTGAATCTGGTCAGGGTCCGGAGGTCATGTTAGCGGTGCACGTGGTTTTTGCTGTTTTGTCTCTCGTTTTACTGCATTGGGAGCGCATCAGTAAACGCTGGAGCATCGTCAATGTCTAAGCTTGATCGTTACATCGGCGGTGGCGTGATGATGGCGACGCTCGGGGTGCTACTGCTGCTGGTGGGGCTGGATGCTTTGACCTCCGTCATCGACGAAACGGATGACATCGGCGATGGGTATGGTTTTCTCGATATTTTAGTCTACGTGGGTTACACCTTACCGCGTCGCATTCACGAGTTCGTGCCATTTGCGGCTTTAATCGGGGCGCTTATTGCGCTCGGTCGTCTTGCTGCTTCGAGTGAGTTGGTGGTGATGCGTGCGGCAGGCGTATCGATCAGTCGTATGGCAGTCACTGTGTTAAGGCCCGCGCTACTCGTGGCGGCCCTCGGTTTTTCAGTCGGGGAATTTGTTGCGCCGCACTCGGAGCAATTGGCGATGAGCTATCGTGCCCTAGCGCAGCGGTCCGAGTCTGCGGTCGCTGGCCGGTTTGGTGCTTGGAATCGTGATGGTAATACTTTTATCCATGTCGACGCAGTCCAGAGAGGCGGGGTCGCTTACGGAATTACCTTACTTAATTTTACTGAGGACCGGCGCCTAGACACCACGCTGATGGCAGAACGAGCGACTCATGCGGGGGATCACTGGATGTTGGAGCGCGTCAAGCTGACCCGCTTAGAGCCCAATGGCACAGTGGTGTTGGAGGAGACGTTAAGGCGATGGGATACGGCCATTACACCCCAGTTGCTCACTCTGGATGTGGTGGATCCAGAGACGTTATCTGTGATGCAGCTTTGGCCTTACGCGCAATATTTGCAGCAGCAGGGCATGGTCTTTACGGATATTAAGCTCGCATTCTGGCGGAAAGTGTTGCAGCCCTTTGCGACCTTGGGCTTAGTGCTCGTCGCCATGTCATTTATTTTCGGGCCGCTACGAGAAGGCACGATGGGAGCTAGGATCTTTGTCGGGGTGATTGTCGGAGTTGCCTTCCGAATCAGCCAAGATTTTTTCGGGCCCGCCAGCCTGATTTTTGGCTACGACCCACTACTGGCCGCCCTGTCACCGATAGTCGTCTGTTGGTTGGGAGGACTGTGGTTATTGCTCCGCCGCACTTAGCGACATAGGCTCACCCCTTTTTGGGAATCAGTACCAGCCGCGTTCCCGACCACTGATCATGCCAGTATGCGTTGTCCGCCGAGACGAAGCGCCAGAAATAGCCCAGACCGAGGAGCGTCGCTGATAAAAGAGCGCCCACTACCCGTATCAGTGCTTGTCTCCAGGTTGGCCGTTCGCCACTCTGAGTGATCAGCTTAATGCGCCATGCCTGCATGCCGAGGGTCTGGCCGCCTCTGCGCCAAAAAATGCCGAAGAACAGGATGACGATCACCAGCCAGCCCGCCCATTGCAGCACTCGCGGCACAGTGGGTTGAGCAATACTGTCTGTGGGCCCCAGTATCGCGACCCAGATAGCGGTCGCGGCCATAAACAGCGGGAGTATAAGCAGCAAGTCGTAAAGCATTGCTAGTATATGGCGCCAAATGGGTGGGGTAGGGAGGCGCTTTAGTGATGCAGACTCTGGGGTCATAGTAACGTTGGCCGTTAAAGATGAAATCGTGATTTCAGCGTAAACTAGCATGAACTGGATAAGATCGATGCCCATCATGATAAAAGACGAAATCAACGCGGCGTTGCAAGTCGCCTTTGCGCCGCAGACGTTGCTAGTGGAAAACGAGAGCTTTCGCCATAACGTGCCCGAGGGTTCGGAGACTCACTTCAAAGTGACGTTAGTGAGCGAGGCGTTTTCTGGGCAGCGTAGTGTCAAGCGACATCAGTCGGTCTATGCCGTGCTCAAGGAATGGCTGGCGGGGCCTGTCCATGCGCTGGCACTTCATACCTATACGCCCGACGAGTGGGATCAAGTGGCGGCAGTACCGGCGTCACCTGACTGTCGAGGAGGAACGGGGAAGTGATTAGTCACGTTGACGCCTTGGACCGCGTGGTTGTCGCCTTGTATCGTTTTGTTCGACTCGATGATTTTGCGTTACTCCGCGCGCCCTTGCTGGAGGTGTGTCAGCAGGCGCAAGTCAAAGGGACGTTGCTGCTCGCGAAAGAGGGTATTAATGGCACGATTTCTGGGAGTCGAGAGGGTGTTGATACCGTCATCGCTTGGTTAGAGCAGGACCCTCGTTTCGCGAGTCTTGACTGGAAAGAGTCTTTTCATGGCGCTACGCCATTTCATCGAATGAAAGTGAAGTTGAAGAAAGAAATTGTAACCATGGGGGTTGAGGATATTGACCCGACCGTTTGCGTAGGCCAGTACGCGACGCCCGCGCAATGGAACGCATTAATCGACGATCCTGATTGCCTGGTCATCGACACTCGCAATGATTATGAGGTGGCCATTGGCACTTTTCGGGGTGCCATTAACCCAGAAACGGAGCATTTCCGAGATTTGCCTAGCTGGGTCGATACGCACTTACAGCCATCTCGCCATAAAAAAGTCGCGATGTTTTGTACCGGCGGCATACGATGTGAAAAATCGACTTCTTATTTAGTGTCTCAGGGGTTTGAGCAAGTCTGGCACTTGCAGGGAGGCATTTTGAAGTATCTCGAGGAGGTGCCGCTGTCTGAATCGCGATGGCAGGGGGAGTGCTTTGTTTTTGACGCCCGTGTCGCGGTAAATCATGACTTAGAGCAGGGCAGTTTTGACCAGTGTTATGCCTGTCGTCACCCCATCACTGAGGCGGCAAAGGAATCCTCAAAGTATGAAAAGGGTATTTCTTGCCCGCGATGTTACGACCAGCGCAGCGACCGCCAGCGGGCGCGTTTTCAAGAACGGCAAAAGCAGGTAGAGCTTGCGGCATCGCGAGGTGAGCGTCATATCGGCGGCGAGCCGCCGATTCGTCAGACCAAGGATGCTTCATCGCAGTGAGCGAACGCGATTGATTAGCTCGTCAGTGGGATGAAAGTAGCTCACGGACGTGCCATCACCCGCCGATATCACCCCGACCACTCGGACACTGCCGCTGGCTGTGCGTCGCAGAATCGCGCCGCCTGATGCGCCTTTTTTGGCCACGCAGTCGGATCGTGCAGGCTGGCTAGTGGCGACGATGACCACACAGTCCGGATCATACATCAGCCCTCGCGAGGGTGGCGTTTCTCCGGGTTCCTCGGACCTACTTGAATCAGTTGTAGGGGCAAAACCTGCTGCGATGACGCGAGTGCCGCGTTGAGCGGGATGGGATGAAAGGGGGATCCAAGCGCCGATGACGGTGCTGGTTACCGGAGTGAGAATCGCCCAGTCCGCAGACATCGAGCCGCCGCTGATAATGAGACGGACTGGCAACGGGCTCTCAGGTGAGTGTTGGGCGAATAATTGAATGGGCCCTTGTGTGGCGGCGTAATCTTCGAAGCAGTGCCAGGCACTGAGCAGTAACGTGTCTGGCCCCGGTGTGATGGCGGTGGCGCTGCAGTGTTCAGTAAAGTGGCGCATGCGGCCCTCTACTGAGCGGATGACAGGCACCTCAATGCGGACCATGGCGGACTGCCAGTGGAGCGCTTGCAGATCTGGGGCAAGCCTTGGGTCTGCAATGAGTGGCTGCGATAGCATGAGCAAAGTCAAAGACCGTAACAGGAGGGTCCGCACTGTAGTGGCATGAAATGGCCGCATGACGATTCCGGTGAGTTGGTGCTGGCGGCTTGACCATAGCACTGATTGAAGGCGTTGGATCATTGTCTAAGCCTAACGGCTCATGAGGGGGCGGGGCTGGTGTATGCTCGCTGCGCACGACATTCGTCAATTAAAAATGTAGGCCGCAGAGGGGCTATTCGAGCATCGCGGTCTGAGAAAAAGAGAATTGGGGTTTAACACGTTGGATTACTCTGGGCAGCAGTTAAAAATGGGCCTTTCGCTGGCGGTCATTGCCAACATTATTTGGGGGGTTGCGGCGTTATATTGGATTGAAACACAGCCAGTCAGAGCGGTTGATGTCGTCGCCCACAGAGCAATCTGGAGTTTGCCGATTGCGACAGGAATCCTCCTATGGATGCGTCGCTTGCCCGCTACATGGGCCCTGATCAAGCACCGTAAAACACTCCTATGGAGCGCGTTGGGTACGCTATTGCTGAGCACTAACTGGGGTGTTTTTGTCTATGCGGTGAATGCGGGTCGAGCGACGGAAGCGAGCCTCGGCTATTTCATGTTGCCGCTATTGACCATCATTGTGGGCAGATTTGTGTTTAAGGAAACCCTCAGCACGGCCCACCGATTGGCTATTGCGCTGGCCGTCGCGGCGGTTGTTTTGCAGATGTTTGCCTATGGGAGCCTGCCATGGATCAGCCTGGTCGTATCGACTTCGTTTGCGCTTTACGGCGCCATTCGCAAGAATATTGTGGCCGATTCGATGCAGGGTTTATTTATAGAGACCCTCTGTATGTCACCGTTTGCTCTGGGTTGGCTTTGGTTTACTGGTGGGGCAGGAATGGGGGCGCATGGTCTTCGTGTAGATGTGTTCCTGTTGTTGGCGGGTGTCTACACGACGGCGCCGCTGCTGACTTATATTGCGGCGGCCAGATTGTTGCCGCTGAGCATTGTGGGCTTTACTTCTTATCTGGGACCCACGCTCCAGTTGTTGGTCGCGCAAACGGCATTGGGAGAATCGATTGATTTAGCAACGGCTGTGTCGTTTGGGCTCGTTTGGATGGGTGTTGTGCTGGTGTCTGGCCAGGGTCTTTTGCGGGTTCGAAGACACCGTCGGAAACAGGTTTGAAAAATAGGGTTTATGAAAAGGTATTGAGTTGGTAAGCGGTCAATATAGCGACGTAACAGATATCGCAATAACTTGTGATCACAGGTTTCGATGGTCCAGCTAGGCGCATTGGGGCATGAGTGGCGCGGGCTGCTTGATGACGAGTTTCTAAAACCTTACCTGTCTGAGCTGAGTGTCTTTTTGCGAGCTGAGAGGGCGGCTGGTAAAGAGATCTTTCCTGCCGAGAGTGAGTACTTTGCCGCCCTAAATGCCACACCACCCAGTTCGGTGAGAGCGGTGGTGTTAGGGCAGGATCCGTATCATGGTCCTGGCCAAGCGCATGGACTGAGTTTTTCGATCAAGGGCGGGGGTCGAACTCCACCGTCTTTGCGCAATATTTTCCGCGAGTTGGTATCCGACCTTGGCATTGCAGCGCCTGAGAGTTCTGATCTGACGCATTGGGCGGGGCAGGGTGTGTTGTTGCTCAATAACGTACTCTCGGTTGAGAGGGGTTCTGCAGGCTCGCATCAAGGTAAGGGTTGGGAGCACTTCACAGACGCTGTTGTGCGTGCGGTGAATCAGGGTGAGTATCCGGTCGTGTTTATGCTTTGGGGAAGCCACGCTCAAAGGAAGGGCGCGGCGATTGATCGATCGCGGCATTGTGTGCTGCAGGCGCCGCATCCTTCACCGCTGTCGGCCCACAGAGGTTTTTTGGGTTGTGGGCACTTCAGTAGGGCGAACGCATTTCTGCGCGCCCATCAAAGAGGCGAGGTAGATTGGTCGCTGTCTTCAAAGCACGCTTGAATAGTAGAAAGCGCGCTTTCAGGCTCGCCGAGAAATACCGAGTCGCTTGCCGCATCAGGAGTGAGCTCAATCAGTACCTGCTGGGCGTTATTCTGGGTGGCTAGATTGACGACGCTACCGACAGCCCGATTCGCTTGGTTACTCAGGCGAGCACCGGGAGCGATGGTGTCATGCATCTCATCGAGCGTGTTGTCCAGCGAGGCACGGTACAAACGCCGTTTTGGCGTGCCACGATAATGCAGTCGAGCGACGATCTCTTGTCCTGTATAGCAGCCTTTCGTGAAGCTGACGGTGCCGTTGAGGTCGTAATTCAGGTCTTGTGGCAAATAGGCGCCAATCGTGTCGAATTCCACTCTGGCCCTAGCGGTTATCATGTCAACCTCAGCTAACGGCAGGAGCGCCGTGTCCTGGGATGGCGCTGCAGACTCGCTAGCCTGCCAATGCTCGATGATGCCATCGCCGCGCGGTATCTCAATACCCACGATCGTGTCGGCGTCATGGTGCATCAGTGCGGTGTGTTCTGGTGACGGCTTAGCAGCATGAACGGCACGACATGAAACGCGCCAGTCTGAGTGAGTCAGCGTGCTTTTAGAAAAAGAAAGATAGGGCTTAAGGTGGACTGCTAGCGCGGCCATGACGGCTTGCCGACCCCGTATCATGACGTATTCGGCATTAACGATAACAGCGAGCACGTCTGCGATCACTCTGCCTTTTGGGTTGCAAAAGGCGGCGAAACGAACGGCACCTGGCTCGGTATTCTCAAAGTCCGCGGTCGTCTGTCCCTGGAGGAAGTGGACCGCATCTGCGCCGGCTAACGTCATGACCAGGTCAGTGTCGGCCGGGGTAGCCTTTTGCGGCGGGGTGTTAGTGTCAGTCACGCGATTATGATGTCCTCGGCAATGCTAATGGAAGACGCCTATACTACACCTTTGGGTAGGCAGATTGGATCGTTAGCATGGACCAGCGCGAAGAATGGAACAGAGCACGATGGGCCAGTCGCCGAGGGCTGTTGGAGTTAGATTTGCTGTTGTCGCCGTTTGTTGATGACGGGTTTGCGCAGATGAGTGCGGAGTTGCGGGCGATGTATCGAGAGCTGTTATTTCAGGATGATCAAGATTTACTCGAATGGGTCATGGCGCGCAGCGATACCCCAGAACTGCGCTGGCAACCCGTGATTGCCGAAATACGACGGTTCCACCAACTGGATGTTTAACAGCGGTTAATCAACGATACTCAGGCAGTTGGTCCACCGGACCGTCTAGCGCCAGTGTTGGATCAAAATTAGGCGGTATCAATACTGAGTCCCGCGCGTCGGGCAAGGTGTCAGGATAATCTGAGTTAAAATGTAGCCCGCGACTCTCGTTTCGTCCCGACGCACACGACACCATAAGTTGTGAGACCTGAGTCAGATTGCGCATCTCGAGCAAGGGCCGCGTAATTTGGAACCGACCGTAGTACCGAGAGACTTCCTGCTGAAGCAGGGCGATGCGCGCGGCGGCGTATTCCAGTCGCCGTGTAGTCCGGACGATGCCCACGTAATCCCACATCAAGCGTCTGAGCTCTTGCCAGTTATGCTGTATCACCACCTTTTCGTCAGAGTCGCGAACACGACTGTCGTCCCAGACTGTGGGTGTGGCGGCAGAGCCAGAGATGGGGCTAGAGAGTGAGGTGGCGATGTGTTCCGCGGCGGATTGTGCGTAAACAAAACACTCAAGTAGCGAATTACTGGCCATTCGATTAGCGCCATGCAGTCCAGTGCACGCCGATTCGCCGACCACGTAGAGCCCCGGAATATCGGTAGCCCCATGCTGATTCACGACGACTCCGCCGCAGGTGTAATGCGCGGCGGGCACTACCGGTATGCGCTCAGTCGTAATATCGATTCCCAATGCCAGGCAACGTTCATGGGCTTGAGGAAAGTGACGCGTGATAAAACTGGCGGGCCGGTGACTGATGTCAAGATAAACACAATCTGCGCCCAGTCGCTTCATTTCATGATCAATAGCCCGCGCGACAATATCCCTTGGCGCGAGTTCGGCCCGAGGGTCGAAGTGTGGCATGAACCGTTCGCCGCCCTCGAGGTGCAGCGTAGCGCCTTCGCCCCGTAAAGCCTCGGTGACTAAAAAGGAGCGTGTCTTCGAATGGTAGAGGCAGGTTGGGTGAAACTGATTGAATTCGAGATTAGCCACTCGACAGCCAGCGCGCCATGCCACCGCGATGCCGTCCCCGCTGGCTCCGTCGGGATTGGTAGTGTATCGATACGCTTTGCTGGCTCCGCCCGTGGCTAGCACCACCGCATTGGCGCTGAGGGTTTCAACGCGTCGGGTTTCGGTGTTGAGTAAGTGGGCGCCACAGACTCGGCCCTCCGACTTGATCACATCAACCAAGCAAAGGTCAGTGAGCAGTGTGATGTTAGACGCTTGCTCGGCGCGATTGGCGAGCACCTCGGAGATGGCGAGGCCTGTTTGGTCAGCGGCGTGGATGACACGTCGGTGGCTGTGGCCGCCCTCCATCGTGAGGTGAAATTCACGAAACTCAAGGTCAGGCTGATCGTCTCTTAGATCAAATGCCATGCCTTGTGACACCAGCCAGTCGACGCTTTGTCGGCTGCGCCCGATAGTAAAGCGCACCGCAGGCTCATGACATAGGCCCGCGCCGGCATTGAGCGTGTCGGTCACATGAGCCTCTACTGAGTCACGATCGTGTAAGACGGCCGCCATACCGCCTTGTGCCCAGGAAGTTGACCCCGAGCCAACCTGGCTTTTTGAC